>CADEEU010000034.1 GCA_902826385.1 uncultured Acidobacteriota bacterium
GACGGATGCCTGATCAGGTCGCGCGGCAGGCCCTGAAACTGTCGGGTCCAGCTAATCCCGCCGTCGGTCGAAACAAAAAAGCCGCTTGCAAAAAAACTTGAGCCCGAAAGAAGCGAGTACTGTGCAACGTACACGCGGTTCGGATCGGTCACATCGACCGCGACCCGCGAGATGGTTCCGGGCGAAGGCAGCGTCGTATTGCTGACGCGGGTCCACGTAACTCCGCCGTTAGTCGATCGCAGTACACCGGTCCCGAGGTAACCACCCGCCGAATCGCCCATTCCCGCATAGACTATCGAAGAATTGCTCGGCGCAAACGCGATCGATCCGACCGCAAGATCGACCTGCGCATCCGACACCGCCTGAAACGAAGTGCCGCCGTCGGACGAACGCCAAATGCCGCCGGTCGCTCCGCCGACCAGCAGAACGTTCGGATCGGTCGGCGAAATGGCGATCGAATTTATTCGCCCGCTCGTGTTGCCCCAGTTGCTCGGAAAGTCCGAAAATGTCGGCCGCGGGCCTATCGCCTTCCAAACCAACGGGCCAGTAGCGGCCGTTCGGCCTGCGTCACGCGGCCTGCGTTCCCAGGCTCGCCTTCGCGCCTCGGCCGGAAAATCGTTGAATGGAAAAATGCGTTGCGAAACGAACCATTCGTTTCTCTGCTCGGCGTTCCCCTCGAACTCTTCGCCCTCTTCGCCCGACTCGGAAGCAGGCTCTTCCACCGGCGGAGCAACCGAAGCCCACGGCTCGCGCGTAACACGCGTCCGATTAAATAAATGCGTGCGTTCCCAGCTAACGTCCGATTTGCCCGCCTTATCGCGATCCTGAGCAGACAAATCAAAAGACAAAACACACGAAAAAATCCCAAGAACAACAAGACCGACCACCGGCCTCGAAACGAGGAGAGCCTTCATAATTACCTCACAAGTCAGGATAATAAGTTCCCTACTGTCAAAATTCTCAATGCGCGGTTTTAATTTGTTCCGGAAAGGGAGGAACAAAAAGATTTGATAAAAATGTTACCACAAAAATAGTTTGGACACCGACAATTTTTGCTCAGTGCCCAAGCCGCCGCCACACCAGTTCGTCCATTTGACGGTTCTCGTCCCTGAAAGGGACAAATTCAATAGCGTAGGGTGAAAACCCTACGAACGCCGCCGCGCAAGCGTGCGTCCCCTTCAGGGACAGGAAGATTTTGATGCTCGAATCGTCGGTGTACCCGACGCTACTAAATTTATCCGCTGCGGGAAACGCTGGCATCGCAGTATCGAGCTATAATAAAATCGCAGAAAGGAAGCATCGCTTTACCGAGTCCATTAATTTAATTCTCTTAGAAAATAATGTCCCATCTATAAAATACTTGACAATATATGATACACTATTTGGGCCGTCCTTTTTCGGTTAGAGGACTTGATCTTTGTAAATTTTCTTACAGGCCGATTTTGGAGACATTTTGCGGTCTTGTCCCGCTTGGGAGGTGCTTGTCCCGCTTGAGAAATCAATGTGAGGAAAGTAAGTTATTGTTCTTAAAATACTTAGGCCTTCGGGAAGGCAAAAGTTTTTTCAAAATGCAGCGGGACAAGCGATTAGAGTAGTAAATACAACAGGTTAGCGGCGAAATCGAGATGGGACAGATCGTGACATATCGGGACTTATGTCGCGAACGGGGCCATTTAAGGCTAGTCACAAATTGGGGATATTTCCGCAAATCCGTTGCAGGAAACAGGTTACGCGCCAGATCGGGATTTGGACGTAACCCCAACTCGGGACAAACCTGAAAGGGGAGCAAATCGGGATGCTAGTTGGTTTTAGGCGGTGCTAATTTCTTCAAGCTTCCCTGCCCGCTGACTTGGCGGTTGCCGGCGACGCGTTCGGCTTGAGCCAAGGCGCGGAGGAAGTTTTCGCCGAGAACCTTGCGGACTTCCTGCTCGGTATAGCCGCGGCGGAGCATTTCGTAGGTGACTAGCGGCAGGTCTTCGACGCCTTTCATCGGGGTCGGGAGAACATCGACGCCGTCGAAGTCGGAGCCCAGGCCCGCGTGGTCGATGCCGGCGACCGTTTTGATGTGGTCGATGTGATCGACGATGCGTTTGTAGTCGGTAACGTAAACCGGATTCGCGGCCATCAGCTCGGTTTCGGCTTGAACAAAACCGGGCTGGTCGTCCTTGAACCTTTCGCGAAGGGCGGCGATCTGGTCACGCAACTTCGCAGAACGCTCGGTCGCCTCGCGGCGAGTGCGTTCGTCGAGGAACGACGGATAGAACACGACCATGATCACACCGCCGTTCTGCGGAAGCCGCTTGAGAATCGCGTCGGGTACGTTGCGGGTATGATCGTTAACGCCGCGGGCACCGGAGTGAGAAGCGATCAGCGGTGCTTTCGTGATATCGAGCGCGTCGCTCATCACCTTTTCGGAAACGTGCGAGATGTCAACGAGCATGCCGAGACGGTTCATCTCGGCGACGACCTCTTTGCCGAATTCGGAAAGGCCGTTGTTCTTCGGCTGGTCGCCATGCGCATCGGCCCAATCGTGCGAGACGTTATGCGTCAGCGTCATGTACCGAACACCGAGGCGGTAAAAATTTCGAAGGGCATAAAGCGAATTTTCGATTGCGTATCCGCCCTCGATGCCCATCAG
The DNA here is from genome assembly GCA_902826385.1 of uncultured Acidobacteriota bacterium. Classification (GTDB taxonomy): domain Bacteria; phylum Acidobacteriota; class Blastocatellia; order Pyrinomonadales; family Pyrinomonadaceae; genus OLB17. The sequence goes on from CADEEU010000034.1 coordinate 2,639, forward strand.
CAGACAGATCTTGTCCTGCTTTTTGGCCCGGCGTATCTCGGCGGCAGTCGTACAGGTAATGAGGTCTTCGTGCCGCTCGGCTTCGCGGTTGGTCGCGTCGATCAGGTCCATCGCCCGCCGCATCGCACCGCCGCTCCGCAGCGTAGAACCGGACACGTATATGGACATGAACTCGCCCGTCATTCCGCCTTTTTTGAGACGTGCGATGTCGGTATGCAATGCCTCGCCACTCGGCTGCCTGCGGTTGGTCGAATCTTCCGCAAGGTTGAAATCCATATCGACCATCGGCCCCGTGATGTCGTTATGCCCATCGACGATTATCGCCTTTTTATGGACCTTCAACGCCCGGGCCCACAACGCCGGATCGGCATCCGCCGGCATGGTCTGGGCCGAAAGGTGTATGGACAAAAACAATGACGCAAGAAGCGCAAAACCGAATACTGTTGTCTTCATATAGGTGGATGAAGGAGAGTTTTTGTCAGTTTAGCGGTTTTCGTCGGGTTTGGCGAGAATCGGGAATATCCAATCGTAGTAACAGCGTGTGTGGAAAGGGTAGAACTTAACGTCGGAAAAACAGCGTGCGGGGAGGAGAACCCGCGATTGGTGAGCATGATTGCGGTTACGGGCGACGGATGGGGTAATCCTGCCTATCGTGTTTCTGGCGATAAATGTGCCAGCTTGATTGGCTCAGTTCGTACTGCAGGCGGGCGCGTTCGCGACCCGAAAGTCCGTCGCCGGAGTTTCGAAAGCGTCGCTCCATCCGCTCGATCTGATACTGCTCGCGACAGCCGGGCTGTCTCACGGGCCGTTAATTCGCCCGACCTTACGCCCTGAGCAATGCGTTGGCGCTGGTTCTGCTGGCGATCATTTATGTTGGATTTCCGTTGCGCCGTCACGTCGACAGACATTACGATCATCAGGGCAAAAACCCCGAGGGCCGAATACAAGATTGTTCTCATCTGTTACTCCTTATGTTTTCTATTTGTATCTTGCCCGGGCAAATATTAAGACGACCGATGCTTTTCAATAGCCGACAAATTGCACGAAAAGCTGAACGAAGGCCAAACTTGTTAGGAAAAATGAGTGCCGTCCCAAATTGGTACAGAAGTTGCCAAGCCAATTGCGAGCGCCGATCGTCTTGGCTTCCAGCCGATTCGTTAAACATTCTAGATAATACACTTGCGGCGACAGTCCAGCTTAGTTCTAAATCTCAGATTTCGCATAGTTTGTCAGCGTTTGTGACAAAAAGCGTCATTCCTGCGTCCGTTTCGCGTGTTCCTAAAAAGATCGAAAGGGGCATCATTATTTCAAACGACACACTTAAACGCCTGAATCCTGAGGAATCACCGGATGAAAACATGTTCCGAGGGTTTATCGAGAACCTTCCGGTTCTGTTTTATGCTGTTTCGCCCAATCCGCCTTTTAAGCCGTACTACGTCAGCCCGGCTTTCGAGCGATTCGGCTACCCGCTGGAAATGTGGTGTACGGACACGGATATCTGGAGTAAAGTCATTCACCCTGATGACCAAGGTCGCGTCTTTACTCAAACCGATGCCTCAACCTGGTCGGGTGAAGTAGTCGACTACGAATACCGGATAGTCGATGCGTCCGGCAATGTTCACTGGGTTCGGGACCGGGGCTGTATCGTCCGCGGAAACGATAACGCAGTTCTTGGTCGCGAAGGCGTAATACTTGAAATTACAGACCACAAACTTGCGGAGGAAGCACTCCGGATTAGCGAAGAGCGCTATCGAAATCTTTTTGAGAATGCCAACGACATCATTTATGTCCACGATCTAAGGGGCAATTATATATCGATGAACGCCGCCGCCGAGCGGATATTCGGATACACGCGCGAAGAAGCTCTCAATCTGAACATGGCGGAGACGGTTGTGCCCGAGCAGCTTGAACTCGCCCGTGAAAAATTAGCGAAAAAGCTAGCTGGATCGACTACGCAAACATCGTATGAACTGGATTGCCTTAGAAAAGACGGCTCTATCGTTACGGTCGAGATAAACAGTTCTGTAATCCAAAAAAACGGCGTACCGATAGCCGTCCAGGGCATCGCCCGCGATGTGACTGAGCGAAAACTTGCCGCGGAAGCTCTTCGTGAAAGCGAAAACAAATATCGCGACCTCTACGAGAATGCAAACGATCTGCTCTATACGCATGACCTGCGGGGAAACTTCACGTCACTGAATCACGCCGGAGAGATCGTTATCGGCTACACGCGCGAAGAAGCTCTTTCAATGAACATTTCTCAGCTTGTGGCACCGGACTCGCTCGGGATTATCCGCCGTCTAGCCGCCGGAAAATTATCAGATAATTTTCCTAAAACCTATGAGATTGACATCATCGCAAAGGACGGCCGTGTCGTTTCGCTGGAACTAAGTACCAGCTTGATCTACGAAAAGGGCGTTGCGGTCGCGGTGCAGGGCATCGGGCGCGACGTTACGGAAAAGCGCAGACAGAGTGACGCGCTTAAAGCGAGTGAACAGCGGTATCGGCAGTTAGGAGAAGGCATATTTCACCAAGTGTGGACGGCCGAACCCGACGGCAGGGTCGATTACATAAACGGCCGCATGCTCGAATATTTCAATTTTTCTAAGACGGACCTTTTGAACACGGAGTGGCAGAACGTAATCCATCCGGACGATCTGGAGGAGTGTATTCGCCGCTGGTCACGATGTAAAAAGTCCGGCGAGTTTTACGAAATGGAGCTCCGCCTAAAAAGGCATGACGGCGAGTATAGGTGGCACAAAGCGCGGGCGACCGCGGGCCGCGATGAGAGTGGCTGCATCACGAAATGGTTCGGGACCAACACGGACATCGACGAGCAAAAACAAAGTCAGGAGAAGCTCAACTATTACGCCCGGCACGATGCACTGACCGATCTTCCGAACCGGGCTGAATTCATGAACCACCTTCGCATGGCCGTCGAGCGGACGCGTGCAAATTCTATGATGCGTTTTGCGGTGCTGTTCCTGGATCTTGATCGCTTTAAGGTAATAAACGACAGTCTCGGACACGTCGTCGGCGACGAGCTTCTCAGGCAAATTGCCGAGCGGCTGAGCAATCAGGTTAGGCCCGGCGACGTAGTCGCACGGCTGGGCGGAGACGAGTTTACTGTGCTTTTAAATCGCACGGGCATCGTATCCGACGTCGTCCTCGTCGCCGAACGCGTTCAGCAGAATCTAGCCAAACCGTTTCAGCTCGGCACATCCGAGAGGTTTCCCTCGCCCATCAACGGCATCATTGTCTCGGACGAAATCATACGCGAACCTGAAGACTTTCTTCGCGACGCCGACGCCGCCATGTATCGTGCGAAAGAAGCCGGCAAGGCGAATTACGAGATCTTCGATCGCGACATGCATGCCCATAACCTAAACCTGCTCGAACTGGAAACCGACCTTCGTCGGGCGATCGAGAGAGAGGAGTTCGAGCTCCATTATCAACCGATCGTGGATTTGTCAGAGGGAAAAGTATGTGAGTTCGAGGCCCTTCTGAGATGGCAGCATCCCCGGCACGGACTTGTCGGCCCTGACGATTTCGTCGGCGCCGCTGAAGAAAGCGGACTTATCATCCCGATCGGCAATTGGGTCATCGCAAACGCCTGCCGTCAGCTTTCCGAATGGCAGTTACAATGTCGAGACAAACTGTCGGTCAGTGTCAATCTTTCGGCAAAACAGTTAATGCATCCGTCGCTTGTCGAACACGTCGAGCTAGTGCTGGAAGAAACCGGCCTAACAGCCGGCCAGCTAAAACTTGAGGTGACCGAGAGTATGGTTATGGAGCACAGCGAACGATCGATGAGCGTGCTGTCCGACCTTTCCGGACTAGGCGTTTCGCTTTCTACCGACGATTTCGGGACGGGTTATTCTAGTTTAAGCTATCTTCAGCGATTCCCTTTCGACAGGTTAAAGATCGACCGTTCGTTTATCGATCAAATGGGCAGCGACAAGAAAAGTGCTGCTATCGTGAAAACGATTCTGATGCTCGGAGAAAATCTGGGAATCGAGGTCGTTGCGGAAGGTATCGAAACCGAAGAGCAGTTAGAGTCACTCCAGCTTCTTGGATGCCGTTTGGGTCAGGGTTATTTCTTCTCACGACCGGTAGAATACGGAACCGCGGCAAAGATTCTGACCGATGGCGTGAAACAAATTTGCCTGCGCAAACCTTTCTCTTCTTCGCCACTGCTTGAGGTAAGCGAGGTTCAGTAGAGCAAGATTGCCGGGCAAACGAGATAATCAGATGTCGTATTAAAGATAGAAAAAGGACCTTGCGCGTTTGCAAACTGCAAACGCGCGAATTCGCAAAGGCTCAGCTATTTCACCGCCTGATTGTCACCTCTAGGCTTGGCGTTTTTTACATGTTTGTCGAACCAGGCAAGCATTTCGTAGAGTGTGTGTTCGACTGACTCTTTTGCCGAATAGCCGTGAGACTCGAGCGGCAGCATCACTAAACGAGCCGTGCCGCCGTTGCCGGAGATAGCCGCAAACAAGCGCTCGGACTGCATCGGAAACGTACCCTGATTGTTATCCGCCTCGCCGTGCATCAGCAAAACAGGTTCATTGATCTTGTGGGCATAGAAAAACGGCGAAACCTTTGCATAGATCTCCGGGGCCTCCCAAAACGTTCGCCGCTCCGATTGGAAACCGAACGGCGTAAGCGTTCGATTATAAGCTCCGCTACGAGCGATTCCGGCACGAAAGATGTCCGAATGTGCGAGCAGATTTGCCGTCATGAACGCGCCGTAACTATGGCCGCCGACACCGACGCGGTTTCGATCCACCACGCCCATTTCAACGCCCTTATCGACGGCTGCCTGAGCCGAATCGACGACCTGTTTCACGAACGTGTCGTTAACCGTCAGCGGATCACCCACGACAGGCATCGTTGCGTCGTCCAGTACCGCATACCCCTGAAGCACGAAGAACAGGTGCGAGATGCCGCCGATCTGCGTGAAGCGATTTGTCGAACCCGAAACCTGGCCGGCGGTCGAGCTGTCCGTGAACTCCTGCGGATAGGCCCACACCAAAGTCGGCAACGGCGTTCCGGGCTTATGACCGGGCGGTGTATAAAGTGTGAATGAGAGATCGACGCCGTCGGCACGTTTGTATTTGACTAGCTGTTTTTGAATGCCCCGGAGCTCGGGTGACGGATCGCTGAAATTGGTAATTTGCTTGTTTCCTGCCGGTGCGTTGCAGAGAGCGGTCGGCGGACACACACGTCGTGCGAAGATATTCGGCGGAGCAACTACGGATTCTTTTCGTGTAAGGAAATCAATGCCGCTATCGTCGATCATAGCTAGGAAGGATTCATATTCTTCGACGCCCGAACGCCAGATTTCCTCCGTCTGAAGAGTCTTCAAATTCATCTTCCGGAAAAACGGACGATCGCCATCGGGTGAAGCTCCCGTTCCCGAAAGAAATATAAAATCGCCGTTCTGCCGCACCACGTTGTTTCCATTCGGCAAAAGCTTCATCACCGGATTGCCAATGTCGTTGTAACGATCATTGATGCTCAGGTCAGAAACTACCGTGCTTTTCGCCGGGCTGCGGTAGTCGGTCATGAACATCCGCCGCTTTTGCGTGTCGCGGTTGTAGTCGTAGTAGAGCATCATCCCGTCTTTCTCGCCGAACATTCTGCCCTGAAAACGATGCTCGGTTTTCAGCATCTCGGCTGGCTCGCCTGAGAACGGTGCGTTCCACGATACCAGCTTGTCGCGGGCCGGAACCTTCTTACGCGGATCGCCGCCGTCCAATGCCTCAGCCCATATAAGCATCGCAGGTTCTGTCGGAATCCAGCCGTAGCCCCTTGGTCCGACCGGCACGCCCTGAGCAGGCAAGTTATCCTGCAGCGGAATATTCGCAACTGCTTTCAAGAGCTTTCCTTCTGCGTCCCAAATTTCGACCCTTTTCGGAAAACGATTGAACGGAAACTGATATGAAAAAGGACGGTCGATCCGCGATGCGAGAATGTACTTGCCGTCCGGCGAAAAATCGACGTTGTCATAAATGCCAGGAGCGCCTATTTCCCGAACCCGGCCATTAACATCAATCAGAGCCAGCTGCGAAGTCGCGTAATATTCAAAAAGCTTCTCGTCGTTCGGGCTTTTCAGCAGGTCCTGGAACGTCTGCACTACGCCGCTGCGGCCGCTGGTTTCCTGAATGTTCGGTTCGGTAGGCGTGATATTTTGGTATGCAGGAGCGGCATCCCGTTTTGCCGGCACGAGCGTAGCCGACACTGTTCGCGAGTCTTCCCAACCGAAACCGCCAAAAGCGGTGTTGACGAAAACATTTTTCACCTTTGACGCTTTTGCCGTGGCCGTGTCGACTATCCACAACTCGATTCCCATCGGTGTCGCATTTCCCGCCGCAAGATACTTGCCATCCGGCGACCACTGCGGCTGAACGATCTGTGCACCGACGGGCAAAGCAACGGTCATCTCTTTGCCGTCTGCTATGTTCTTCAACTTTAACCCGACCGCGTATGGCTGACGATGCTGGCCGTTCGTCTTTGGATTGATCCGCAGACCCGCAAGTCGCAGCATCGGCTGAGCTAATTCCGATATCGGCGGATAACGAAGCGGCTCAAGCAATGCAATTTTGTCCCTAGTCGGCGAAATTGACGTCGCCGGAATTGCGGGTGCGTTTAGTATGTCGGTTACCGCCTTTGGCGGCGCTTTATAGGCACCCTGACCGGGAGCGGTGGCAGTGAAAACTCCGCAATTAAAAACGAATACAGTAATCAACAAAGCTATCTTTTTCATATGACCTCTAATCGTTGTTCGATCAATTCATACCCTTCAATCCTTCAATAACCCTCGTCGCGACCATCGGAATGGCGTCGCGGTCGTTAGCGTGATTTTCCGTATAAACGGCTAATACAAATTTCAGCCCGTCGCCGGTTTCGATGTATGCGGCATCATGTCGAGTACGGCTGGTCCAGCCGGCTTTCGACCACAGCTTAGCGTCCGTCATTTTAGTATCGATCAACGCTTTGCCGGTGAACCCGACCGACTGATCGTCAGGATCGGACGAAGGCTTGAACGGCTCTCTTTTCATCAGCTCCATCATCTTCGCGGTCCGTTCCGGCGTGTTCATTCGCCCAAGGACGATCTCGGCCAAAAGCCGTGCGGTCGCGTTGGTCGTGATCATGTTACGGTTCTGGCCCTTGTAGTCGCGCGATTGCTGCTCGATCCCGTAGGCGTCTTCGCAAAATGTTTTTTGATTGACGTTGATGTTTGTGTAACCCATCGAAGAGAAAAACCGGTTAACTCGGTTTCGTTGGTACTGCCATTTTTCGAACTGTTTTTGCGGCAGTTCGGCGCCGCTCGAAGTATCGGTGAGCACGTCAAGAACGTACTGTGTCGCTTCATTCGACGAATCGACTATCATATCTTTTAACCCGCGTGTCAGCTCCGGTGTCAGCGCGATTTTTCCGTCCTCAAGCTGCCGCTCAAGGGCGGCCATGTAGAACATCTTGACTACACTAGCCGGATAGATCGGCTTTTCGCCGCTTACGTTCGCCCACTTCAAATTCTGCGGGTCGCGAACATCTATTAGCGTCGCGGCAATCTCTTCGGGCTTAAAATTCTTCCCGTTCGAAGGATCGACCACCCTTGCGACTGCTGCTTTGAGGAGCGAATCCAACTCCGCGGAAGCTGTCATTTTCGGGGCTTGATAGCTTTTAGGTACGACAATTTCTATCTTCGCCCTGTCCGATTGAGCTGCTCCTAAAAAAGCCGATAGACAAAACAGTGAAAGAAAGAAAATAGCTCTCGGCAGGTTTTTCATTTAATTAAATTTAGGTATCTTTACGGAAAATTGCTTTCAGAGTATAAACGAAAAACGTATTCTGTTAAAAAAGGACTCCGCAAAAAAAGCGATGACAGATGAAAAACTCGTTCGCGGCATAGGCCGTTGGGACCTGACCGCGATCGCTGTCAATACGATCATCGGCACAGGTATTTTCATACTTCCGGCACGGGCAGCCGGAATGATCGGCGATTTTAGCCTATTCGCGATCATAGCCTGTGCTTTGATAATCGGTCTGATCGTGCTCTGTTTTGCCGAGGTTTCAAGCCGGTTCGATTCGACCGGCGGGATGTATCTTTATGCCAGAGAGGCATTCGGGCCGTTGGTCGGTTTTGAGGTCGGCTGGCTGTACTGGATCGTCCGCGTCGCAACCTACGCCGCGAACTGCAATGCGTTTTTGATATACCTGAGCTTTTTCTATCCGCCCGCGAACGAAGGCTGGCTGCGGATTGTAATAATCTGTCTGGTCTTGATCCCGATGACGACGATCAACCTGATCGGTGTCCGCGAATCTACCGTCCTAACCAACGTTTTCACCATCGGAAAGATAGTGCCGCTGCTGGTCTTCGCCCTAGTCGGAGTTTTCTTCATCGACCCTGCAAATTTTACCTTCGCCAAATCGCCGACCTATTCGGACTTTTCCGCCGCGGTTTTGTTTTTGATTTACGCTTATGTCGGCTTCGAAGCCGCCGTCATTCCGGCCGGCGAATCAAAGGACCCGAAGCGAGATTTACCGTTTGCGTTGTTCGTCGCCCTTGGTTTCTGCACCGTTCTTTACATTTTGATACAGGCGGTCGCGATCGGAACACTGCCGGAACTGGCGGCATCAAAAACCCCGATCGCCGATGCGGCCGGAAAATTCATGGGCGGATTCGGGGCAGCGTTCATCGCCGTCGGAGCCTTAATCTCGATCCTGGGAAATCTAAACGGCGGTTTCCTCGCTGCGTCGCGGCTGCCGTTTGCCATGGCCGAGCAAAAGGAACTTCCGCAAACGATAGGCCGCGTTCACAGTCGATTCAGGACGCCTTACATTTCTATTTTGATCACGGCGGTCGTCATTCTCGCCTTCACCATCTACAGTTCATTCTTTACTGCCGTGACCATTGCAACGGTCACTCGCCTTTTGGTTTACGCGACGACGTGTCTTGCACTTCCCGTCTTCAGACGACGCGACGACGCTCCCGAAGCGAAGTTCCGGGCACCGTTCGGGATCGCCGCAACCGTGCTGTCACTTGCGCTAATTGCCTGGCTTTTGACCGATGAAAGAGTTTTGACGGAAAGTTTGCCGATCCTGGCCGCAATCGGTGTAGGACTCGTGATCTATCTCGGTTATAAATTTTTCGGCAAATCGTGAGACAGCTATTTACCGAACACGCCTTCGCCGAGAAAATTTTCTCGAAGATAGCCGACCGTGTCTTGTAAAGTTTCTTGCGGATCGCGAGGTGAAAAGCCTAATTCGTCTTCGGCCTTTGACGAATCGAAGTACCAGAAAAATTCCGCCTGTTCCACTTCCTTCGAAGCCACCGGCGAAGCCCTGCCCCAATTTTTGAATACCGATTCGATGATGGTCGAGCCGGCCATCGCCAATTTTTTCGGGACCTTGAGCATTGGTGCGGCGACGCCCGAAAGTCTTTCCAACCGGCCGAAGAATTCGGGGAAAGGCATGTTTGCCGCGCCGAGCAGATATTTTTCCTGATGTCCGCCTTTTTCGAGTGCCGAGATGAACGCTGCGGCGGTGTCGCGCACATCGACAAAATTAAGACCGCCGTTTGGCGTGTATGGAATTTTCTTTGCGAGAAAATCGAGAACCGGTTTTGTCGAGCTTAACCGTTCATCATCAGGACCGAGCAAAAGAGAAGGATTTAAGATCACAAGCCGGCGATCTTCGCCGTCAAAATTCTCGATCGCCGTCCGTTCCTGATAGTATTTCGAAGCATAATAGGCCCACCGCGAGATCACATCCAACGGCTGCGGAAACGTCTCGTCGAAAACCTGTGCGTCCTCGCTCGCCGCGATCGTACCGCTCGAAGACGCAAGAATTATCTTCCTAACTCCAGCTTCTTTCGCTGCTTCGCAAAGTAACCGTGTTCCTTCGACATGGATCTTGTTCATCGCCGCCGCGTCTTCATTATCGCGTGAAACCTTGCCGGCCAGATGAAAAATGGCAGAGACGTTCTTACATGCTTTTGCGACATCGTCACGGTTGGTGACAGAACCTTCGACAGCCTTAACACCGGCGTCTTTCATCCACGCGGGCACCGTTGAGGCCATCACCTTTAAGTGTTTTTCGCCTGCGTCCAAAAACTGCCGGACGATGTGCGTGCCCAAAAAACCGGTGCCGCCAGTGATAAGTACCTTCTTCTCGGTTTTTGTCAATGCTTTTGTCTTTGCCATAGCTCAGATTTGACTTCATTATAGCCGCAAAAGTCCGTCAGGGCGCAGGGATGACGGCAATATTGCCCTATCCGGCAGCAGCGGCTATACTTATAGGTGGAAAATGCGTGATCTTGCCACAAGACGAGCGCGGCTTACCGAGCGGTTTAATCTGCTTGCCTCACACGATACGCCACTGCGAAAACTAGCGGGCGATCTTTCAAAGGTCGCTAAGTACGCCATTGACGAGGCCAACAGCCTCTCGCTCGAGCGTGTTGAGATCAAGCTTGCGCGGCTGCCGAAAAAGCTGGACGGATTTAAGATCATTCATCTATCCGACATTCACCACAGCCCTTTTACAAGCTTTGATCACATAGCGCGAACAGTTAAGGTAGCCAATCGTCTTCGGCCGGATATGTTCGTGCTGACCGGCGATTATGTTTCGCACGAGGCGGATTATATCGAGCCGGTCGCGAAACTGCTCGGGGAATTAAAAGCCGAATTTGGCACGCATGCCTGCCTCGGCAACCATGATCACTGGACCGATCCTGCCTTGATCACAAAAACTTTCCGCGAAGCGGGCATCGATATGCTTATAAACGAAGGCTTTCGTTTCGAGGCACACGGTGCGTCGTTCTGGCTGACCGGAGTCGACGATCATATGGTCGGTAAAACCGATCTGCCGGCGGCGCTGAAGGGTTCGTACCCTGACGAGATGAAGCTCTTGCTCGCCCACAACCCGATCATTTTCCGCAAGGCCGTCCGGTACGGCATCGACCTCACTCTAAGCGGACACACACACGGCGGCCAGGTCCGTGTCCGCGACACGCAAAAACGCCTTCTCCGCCGACGCAAACTTTCAAACGGCCTGCACCAACGCAAAGATTCGCAGATCTACATAACTCGCGGCATCGGCACAGTCGTACTTCCTGTTCGTTATCAGTGCCCGCCGGAAATAACTCTGTTAGAATTGCGTTCTGTTTAATGAACAGCATTCTGACGATTCCCAACCTTCTTACGTTTCTGCGAATGGCGCTGATACCGGTGTTCGCAAGCCTTTTGTTTTACGGTTACAGCGGGTTGGCTCTTCTAGTATTTCTGGCGGCCGGTCTATCCGACGGCCTCGACGGGTTTATTGCGAGAAAGTTCAAACAGGAATCCGAACTCGGCACGATCATCGACCCGATCGCCGACAAGCTTTTGATGACCTCGGCATTTATCCTCTTGACGATGCCCAACGTGCTTCAGCCTGCCCGGCATTTACCTGTTCCTTTCTGGGTAACCGCCGCCGTCATTGGCCGCGACGTGCTGATCATCACTGTCGCCGGAGCCATAAACGTCATGACGGGTTTCCGCGGCTTCAAACCGTCATGGCTCGGCAAAGCCAGCACCTTCGTCCAGGTCATAGCCGTCGGCCTTATACTTCTATCGCCCGTCGTCGGATACAGCTTCTATCTTCCAACTGTGTACACGATCGTTGCCCTGTTCGCCGTCATCTCCGGCGTCCACTACATTTTTCATGTCGCGAAGCTAATGAAAAACGAGGACACTGGAAAAAACACGGATGGGATTTGATAAACGTGTGAATCCGACTACGAATTTTGGGTAAGTTTGTTTCGCATGTGAGCCTCGACTAGTTCGGGAATGAGTCCGTCCACCCTGCCGCCCAGCAAAAATACCTGTTTCATTAAGGTTGACGAGACGTAGGAATATTCTTCGTCGGCCATCAGGAATACAGTTTCAATTGTCGGTTCGAGTTTGCGGTTCATCAAGGCCATTCGCAGTTCGTACTCGTAATCGCTGACGGCCCGTATACCGCGGACGATGGCTGTTGCCTCGCGGCGTTTAACGAATTCGGCGGTCAGGCCCGAGAAACTGTCGACGATCAGGCGGCAATCACCGTGTTCGACCGACGGGATTATTTCTTCGATCATCGCCACACGCTCTTCAACCGTAAACATCGGGTTTTTGTCGGGATTGTTCAGTACCGCAATTACGATCTCGTCAAAAAGCGGCGAGCTGCGCCTGATCACGTCAAGATGGCCGTTGGTCAGGGGATCGAACGATCCGGGAAAAATTGCTCGTCGCATAGTTGATCTTTACCGAATGAACCAATTTGGCGCGAATGCACGAACGTAGATTCTACTTGGCATCAGGATTTTTTCGCTAACAACTTTTTCGCCTCGACGACGGCCGATTCGTGTTCGGGAACGTAGTTCGGGTGCGGCTTCATGGCGATCAGCTCGTTTAGTTTTTTCAGGCCGTCGGCGTCGCGGTCGGCGGCGAAGTAGGCCTCGGCCAGATGCAGGCGAATGTTCGAGTTCGTCGGCTCGAGTGCGATACCCTTTTCGAGATATTCGATCGCCTTCTCAACTTTTCCGCCGGTTATGCGTGTTTTCATTTCCAGCTGCCCGAGAGCGTCGTAGGAGCTTGCTCCCTGATAATCGGGCTGGATGGCAATTGTGGCGTTCATCGCCTCGCGGATATCGTCGACGGACTTTAGCCCGACGGTCACCGGGCTTATACGTGAGAGCTCGCCAAGGTTCGCGCCGAACCAGAAATGGCCGTCCGGTTTGGACGGTTCCATGCGCTTGGCTATTTTTGCCGCGTCGCGGCCTTTCTCAAAAGCGGCGATGGCGTCTTTTTCATTCGCCTCGATCTTGCCGAGGAAAAAACTATATTTTGCGAATTTCCACTCGACCTCATAATTTCTCTGATCGAGATTTCGAACCTTTCCCAGCGCGGCGACTGCGTCCCGGAGATTTTTGACCTCATGTCGTTGCGAAAACAGCTTCTCGGAAGTTGCGAGCGCCTCGTTAACCGCTTCGGAGGACACGGCGGCGGGCGCATCCTGCGTTTCAACCCTCGAGGCACACGCGTTTAGTGTGCACAATGTAATTACAATTGCAACAGTTTTGTAAATTCTTTCTAGATCTGGATGGAAAAGTCTCGCGTACATGCTAATATCTCGTTACCGTCGAAAGGAATTGCCATAAAAAGTATCACAGAAAAAGCCGTATGAACAGAAACGGACAGCCCGCCGCATTTTACGATCTTGAAGGAACGCTAGTGAGCACTAATCTTGTGCATACGCTGGGCTTTTATGCGACCAGGCAGCAGGGTTTATGGCAGACGGCGAAAAAGAGCGTGGGCACGCTGGCAAAACTGCCGTTCTTTGGGGTTACCGATCTTTATTCGCGAAACGTTTTCAATGAGGTTTTCTTCCGCAGCTACGAAGGCTTTTCGCAGGATCGTCTGCGTTATTTTTCCAACGAGCTTTTTGAAGAGGTGCTAAAGCCCGCGATCTTTCCCG
>CADEEU010000035.1 GCA_902826385.1 uncultured Acidobacteriota bacterium
GGTTTATCTTTTCTTGTATGTGTTTCAGTCCGGCGATCATCGTAAACGTCATGCTTACGAGCAGCGACCATGAACTCCACTTACCTATATGCACGGTGGACCATGCTCCGAGTTGATTTGGATATTTCCAGACTCCAAAAAATGTGCTGATATTCTCAGCCAGCCAGATAAAGAATCCGACAAGCAGAAACGAGATCAAAAGCGGCATGCGGCGGTCACGGTCGAGCGGGCGGAAGATGACTGTTGTTCGTGCGTATAGTCCTAACGCAATTGCCGCAATATACCAGCGGTAATCGCCGATAAAATGATGGGTAAAGAAATTTGCGTAGATCAGAATTGCGACGACGGCTCCCATCCAATAGGGCGGATGGTGTCTGATTCGCAGGTCCATCAAGCGCCAGGCCTGAATAATGTAGCTGCCGACGGCGGCGTACATAAAGCCCGAGAAAAGCGGAACGCCGAGCACTTTCGTGTAAGCAGGATCAGGATAGCTCCATGAACCGATCTGCCCGGATGTTTTGAAGACCTCAAGAGCAAAACCCACGATGTGAAACAAACAGATCGCTTTCAGCTCATCGAATGTTTCCAGTTTGGCCCACACCATCCACGCCTGTATCGCAAGGGCGATCAAGAGCAGAAGATCGTAACGCGGTACGCCAAACAAACCGCCGCGAGGCACGCTGAATACGGCAATAAAGAACAAGCCCGCGAACAAGCACGATCTCGCTTCTTTTATTCCGAAATAGAGAAATTCGACAAGGAATCTTCGAAGACCTTTCAGGTCGGGACGCGGCCGGTCGTCCGTTAAAAATTCGTCCAATCGGGCGATCATTTCGCGGCAACCGCCTGGGCCTGCAGTTCGCTCAACACCTGTTCCGGCGTCCAGTTGCCGCCGGTGAAGATTCGCGTGACCTTGCCTTCGGGCGAGATGACAGCCGTGATCAGCGAATGGTTGATCTGCGTTTTGTCGTTTTCGTCCGTCTCGTAGCGGAGGCCGAAAAAGTCGGCAACGGCGCGGACATCTTTGTCGGGCCCGACGGCGAGTTGCCAGACGGTGAAATCATCGTTTGAGTCTTTGCCGAGATAGCCGAGGCCGTATTGTTTTAGCTTTTCCGGTGTGTCGCGTTCGGGGTCGAATGATATTGAAAGCAGCCGAATCTTTTTCTTTCCTTCCGGGTCGGAGGCTATCTGGTTGGCCATGTCGCTGAAATGACGCGACATCTTTATGCAAAATTCCGGCAGCGGGCATTCACGGTAGATAAACGTGATCGCGACCGCTTTGCCGCGATAGTCTTTCAGTGTAAATTTTTTGCCGTCCTGATTAGTCAACGAAAAAGCCGGTACTTCCTTTCCGATTTGGGCGAATTTTTCATTTACCGGTACTGCCGGCTGCCCAGGCTGCGGCAGGGCGACGATGCCGATCTTTTCAAGCCAGTAGGGTTCATCGGCCGTGCTGTCCACTACCAATTCAGCATGCACTTCCGCGCCCGGCGTCAAATCATTCCAAACCCAATCTTCGCGGATCGGGAAATCCATTGTCATCACCTCCATAAAGACTGGAATTTCCTCATGGTCGATCTTTGCTTTCTTTTTAGCCTTATCGACCGAAACGACTTTTCCTTTTAGCGGATAACGTTTCGCCTCAGCCGAAGCGGGTGCGGTTTCGGTTTTCTGACACGCGGTAAATAAAAATACCGCGGATATAAAAAAAATAACGTAACGCATAATCTATTTTTTCTTTTGCTTTCTTTGCGACCTTGGCGGGCTTTGCGCGAAAACGGATTTTGTCTCACGCAAAGCTCGCGAAGACCGCAAAGGAAGAGTAAGGACGAGGGCGAGCCAACCCTAAAAGCCTTGTCTTATCGCCGGGCGTTCATCATAAAACATCTTGTAGACGCGGTAATTGGCCATCACTTTATAAACATAGTCTTTGGATTGAGAGAAGGCAATTTCAGGCACATAACGGTCGGGCATCTCGGATTTCGAGCGTTTCATCCAGCGTTTCATATTGTCTTCGCCGCCGTTATAGCTGGCGGCTACGGCCTGGGGTTGGTTTGGGAACATTTTGAAAAGATTTGACGTGTACTGCGACCCGAACAGAATTGCGGTCGATGGATCGTAAAGCTCGTCCTGATCGAAATTGGCCCTACCCAACTCGGACGCAATCTTTTCGGCGGTCGTCGTTATGAACTGCATCAACCCGCGAGCGGCGGCGTAAGATTTAACATCGGGGCGGTAACGCGATTCCTGCCGGACGAGCGAAAGAAGGAACCGCGAATCAATGCTTCTAGGGACGGCGTATTTCGCGAACGCATCGGCGTATGGGGCCGGATAGAGCATCTCTGCCATCTCACGCGGAATTAGTTCGACCTGAAAATCTGCGGGCACGTTTTTCCAAAGCGGCTCGATAAACGCAATTGTCCGGTGTGCCCTGTCGCCGCGCATGTAGAGCATAGCTTTTGTGTAATTCAGGTCGTTCGCGGCCGTCGCACCGGGCATTGCGGCGTCGAATTCCGGTGCGGCTTCGTCGAGCAGGCCGAGGAAGATAAGCTCGTCGGCTAACGCCTTGTGCGAAGTGCCGCCGATGCTCGGCTGCTTGTTAATTATTTCACGCGAACCGGTGTCGGTTTTTTTTAAAGCAGGCAGTTTGCGGTACGACGGCGAGTTCGAATAGGTCTTGGTTAGAGAACCCAGCAGCCTTTCCCGCTCGGAGGGATCGCTCGTCAAACGGAGAGCGGACTGAATGTTGCGTCTGCCTGCCTCCGGCTCTTTCGACGCGGCCGTATGCGTCAGCTCATCAAATTTCAACCGAATAATAGTTTTGGCCGTTTCATCGTTTGCAAGCGCCAGCATGCGTTCGGTCGCCCGCCAACCATAGTATTCGGCTCGCCCATCGGGGATTTCCAGATACGCCGCAATGGCTTCGGCGAAGCTCCGTTTTTGCTCGAGCACGAACGCACGAAGAAAGGCGACCTCGGTCTTGCTGGTTCCGCCGGGCACGGTCGTGCCGCCGAGATCGGACAGCGTTGAAAGGCGTTCTAGATTTTTGAGCGCTTCGTCCCAGTTGCTTCTGGCGATGTGAATGCGCGCTTCCGCGAACAACGCCTGGGCTTCCGGCAGCTTTCCGCGAAAAGTCTCCTGCACTTTGGCGGCCCATTTTTGGGCTTCGATCTCTTCGCCCTCATCGCGGAGAACGTCGATGATATTCAGATAAGCACGATCGACGCGTTCGTCGGTAGGATATTTTGCGATGTAATCCTGATAGCGGCGTATCGCCTCGCGGTGCTTGCCCAGGCGTGCATAAACCGACGCGGCCTGCAGCAAAGCGTCTTTGGCCGACTGGTGCTCGGGGAACTGCTCGACCGTTCGCTCAAACCATTTAGCGGCCTCCGAGTAATTTGTTTCCTGCACATAGCCGCGGCCCGTTTGAAAAAGTGCATCGGGTACGATGCCGCTTGCCGGATGGTTATTTATGATTGCCGCGTAGTGCAGCCGGGCGTCGGCAAAATTGCGGTTGAACTGGTAGATTGAGGCACGCTGAAGGTGCTCGTAATCGTTCAAGGCGGGAGCTTTGGTTTCGCCGGCCTGAGCACCCAGATCGAGTTTGTCCAATTCCTTTACCGCCGCCAACGCAAAATCGTCCGGCTGGCCGGCATTTGCCAGGCTCGATATCAGGCCGACAAAATTTTCACGCGCCGCTGCGGCATTTCCCGTCAATAGAAGGCACCGGGCAAGCAGCAGCCGGTTCTCGCGTGCGACCGGGTCGTCGGTTCTGGTTTTGCCGGTTGTTGGAGCTGAAACCGGCCGCAGGGATTCGAACGCGCGCCGGGCGAGATCGTAGTTGCCGGATTCGAATAGACTGCGTGCGATTCGGTTCCTGGCGGTTTCTACCATCAGGCTGTCCGGCGCGAATGCGGTCAGCTCTTCAAGATACTTTCGTTCGAGCATCAGATTACCCGACGACTTTGCGATAGCCGCCACGTGAAACAAGGCGTAGCTCCGCAGGATCGAATTGCGTTTTACCACCGATTGATAACGTACGAGTGCTTCCGACGTGTTGCCTGTCTTTTCCATGATTCGTGCGAGAAGATAATCGTAATTATTCCAGGCAAAAATGTCGGGCTGCGTTTGTTCGAGCTCATTGAGACTTTTGATCGCTTCGGCATACTTTCGCTCGGCAACATCGGAGCGGATTTTCGAGTGAAGCTCTTCAACAGTTTGCGAGAGGTAACTTTGGGTAAGGAAAAAGAGCAGAATTAGACGAAACGCGAATTTCATGGCTCGATTTTAACGGCAAAGATACAATAAAAAAAGAGAAGCCGGGGGAATGGCTTCTCCGTACAGGAGGAAAAACGCGGCATCAAAACCGCAAACCGGATCAACGTCCGGCCATGCTTTGTCTTACAGGGACAATGCTTAGGGGAACATCCTCTGATTCACCAAATTTGTAAGAGGCCAGGCGGTCACCGTCATAAACGTACCATTTGCCCTTTTGGTACACGGCAAAATCCACTTCGCCGTCGTGGTTGAAATCGCCCGGAACAGGCCGTGCGTCTTCGAAACCGAACTCAAACTTATCTTCTTCTCCTGTTGTGCTGTCGATCACGAGCCACGTGCTATTTCGGTAAACCGCAATATCGGCCTTGCCGTCGCCGGTGTAATCTGCCGGAAGCAAAAGATCGGTGCCCGCCTGTCCGAAATCTACCGTCCGCACCGTACCGTTCGTACTGCTTTGAATGTACCAGCGGTTTTCGGTCGGCCTAAAGACGGCCAGATCGGCTTTTTTGTCGCCGTCGAAATCCGCCGGGACGGGTACATCGCCTTTTACTCCAAAGTTCTGCGTCAAGACCGGACCGCCATCGGACGAAACCCTTATCTGCCAGGCTCCCGCAGACCACACGGCCATATCCGTGCTTCCGTCACCGTCATAGTCGGCCGGAACCGTCACGGGCCGCCCAGAAGATTTTTGCTGAGGAAAACTGACGACCAGCGTTGAACCGTCGCCGCTTCGACGCACTGTCCACAGACGCGCGGAGCGGTCGAACGTTCCGATATCCACACGCCCGTCTGCATCGAAATCGCCCGCGACGACATCAAGATTTGCATCTGAGATCGTCAGAGTCGAGCTTTTGCCCGGGTCCGAACTTACGACGCCTACATTTTTTCGAAAAACGGAAAGCGAAGGTGAATCTTTTTGGGCGGAAGCCGCCGAGGCAACGATAAAAATCGAAGCGAAAACAGTTAGCGCCGTTTTCGCTTCAGCTTTGAAGATAGATAGGGGTTGTAAAAAAGCCTTCCGGCGTTCCGTTTTCGACTGCATTTCAAAAACTCTACAGTTGTCCTTCGATAAAGATTGACGTAGGCTTCGGCAAGCTTTTGCCGAACTTTTTTTGGGTTATGCCGGACTAAACTAACAATTGGCCTCAGGTTCCTGTAAAATCGAGACTTTCTTGATATGACGGCACGTATACTTGGCGGCAAAATCATCGCCGACTCTATAAAGTCTGAGGTTGCGGAAGACATTAAAAGCCTTGCGGCGTTGCACGGGATCAAGCCTGGGCTGACCGTGGTCCGCGTTGGCGAGGACCCGGCGTCGTCGGTTTATGTCGGGAACAAGGTTAAAACGTCGGCGGAGTTGGGTATAAATTCAGAGCACGTGCACCTTGATGCCGATGTTTCTCAGTCAGAATTGCTGGCTACGGTTGACGGACTTAACGCCCGTGACGATGTTGACGGTATCCTGGTCCAGCTTCCGCTGCCGCCGCAGATTGACGCGAGTGCCGTTCTTGAACGGATCGATCCGCAAAAAGACGTTGACGGGTTTCATCCAGTCAATGTCGGCCGACTGAGTTTGGGTGAGAGATCGCTTGTGCCGTGCACTCCGGCGGGTGTTATCGAGATACTGAAACGCTCCGATATTGCGATCGCCGGAAAACACGCGGTGATAGTCGGCCGCAGCAACATAGTCGGCAAACCGATGGCGATGCTTTTGTTGAACGAGAACGCGACCGTCACCATATGTCATTCGCGGACCGCCGATCTGCCGTCGATAACAAAACAGGCCGATATCCTTGTTGCGGCCATCGGCCGTGCGGGATTTATTCGGGCAGAGCACATCGGCGAAGGCGCGACCGTTGTAGATGTCGGCATAAATAATGTGTCCGACACCGATTTTGCTGCCGAACTTTTTGCACCGGAAGAGATGGAAAAACGTCTGAAGGCGATCGAAAACCGCGGCTTTACGCTGGTCGGCGATGTTAACCCAAAAGAAGCGATGGAGCGGGCAGCGAATTTCACTCCGGTTCCCGGCGGCGTTGGGTTGCTGACCGTGGCGATGCTGATGAAGAACACGGTCGAGGCCGCGAATATGCGAAGAAATCTTTAAACAGGACGGACAGGATATGCAGGATAAGGAGAAGAAAATTCTGCATATCCTGCACATCTTGTTAGAAAACAACTTATGAACTTTGAAGAATATCAATCAGAAGCGAGCAAAACTGCTCTCTATCCGCGACGAATGAGCAATCTCGAATACCCGACACTCGGACTCGCGGGTGAGGCGGGCGAGGTTGCGAACATCGTCAAAAAGATACAACGCGACAACGAAGGGATTATCACCGACGAAACCCGCGATAAACTCCGCGACGAACTAGGCGACGTTCTCTGGTACATCTCAGCCTGCGCCGACGAGCTTGGTATGACGCTGGATGAGGTCGCGGCGTTCAACGTCAATAAGCTGGCTAAACGGCATGGAAAGTAACCTGCTTGGCGATCTCCGCGAATACTCGGCGGCCTCGGCGTTAAGAACTCCCTTAAACGCAGAGAGCGCGGAGTTCTCGCAGAGATCGCGGAGATCACAGATCGCGATGCTTAAAGTTGGCCTGACAGGTTCAATCGCAGTCGGTAAATCATTCGTTTGCGACGTTTTTCGCGAACTGGGCTGTCATGTTCTCGACGCGGACCAAACTGCTCTCGATGTTGTGAAACCCGGAACTTTGGGTTTGCGGCAAGTCGTTGAACAATTTGGTGACGAGATCTTAACGCCCAACGGCGAACTGGACCGGGCAAAAATGGCGGCGATCGTTTTTGCCGACGAAAAAAAGCGGCTTCTTCTTAATTCCATCATTCATCCGCTGGTTTTCGAATCGCAAAACGCGTGGCTGGCCGCGTGTGAAGCGAACGACGCTGACGGCATTGCAATCGTCGATGCCGCGTTGATGATTGAATCCGGCGGGTATAAACGGTTTGATCATTTAATTGTCGTTTGGTGCAAACCTGATATACAATTGCAGCGTCTTATTGCTAGAAACGATCTGCCCGAAGCCGAAGCAAAAAAGAGAATAGGCGCTCAGATGCCGCAATCGGAAAAAAAGCGATATGCGGATTTTCTGATCGACACGTCCAGCGGTTTTGAGGATACGCGTCGGCAGGTTCGCGAGGTTTTCGAAAAACTGAAACTCTCCGTCGACTGATCGTTTTTCCCTTACCGAAGGACCGGTCAACGCGATGGAGTTAATTGCGAAACAAAAAGTTAAAAGATCGGGTCGACGCCGCCCGCTATCGTTTCGCGTTCTATTCCACACTTTTCTCATCTCGTTAATTGCGTTTTCCTCTTCATGTACACAACTCGAAAAGCCCGAGCCTGAGCCGTTTTTTGCCCAAACGACGCCGCCAAAAGAGCAGGAATTTCGCTGGAGCAACGGCAAAATGCCTAAAAGCTTCGACCCGGCCCTGGCCTCGGCACCACCGGAAACAGACGTGGTTCGTGCGGTGTACGAAGGCTTGACCGAAACCGACTCGACGACGCTGCAGGAAATTCCGGGTGTGGCGGAAAGCTGGTCATCGAGCGAAGATTTCAAGGTTTGGACGTTCAAGCTGCGCAAAAACGCTAAGTGGAGCAACGGCAAACAGGTGACGGCCGTGGATTTTGTCCGTGCGTGGAAGCGTTTGGTCAAGCTTGGCGACAAAACTGCGCACCGCAATCTTTTGTCGAATATCGCCGGTGTTCCTGTGTTACCGAAGGAAGTGCCGGTTTCTAGCGAAGAGGCCGACCGGCTGCTTCGCTCCAACTCAAATCAAGGCTCGCCTGTGTCGCCGGCGCAATATCTCGGGCAAGTGCCGGTAAATCAAAACGTACCCTTACCTTTTACAACGCCGAATCCTAACAAACCGGTTATGCCGGCCGATGACTCCGCTCTCGGCTTCACCGCCGAAGACAATCTCACGTTGAAAGTCACGCTCGTCGCACCCGACAAAGATCTGCCAAAGCTCGTCGCTAACCCGATCTTTCGTCCGATCTTCAGCAACGGCGAAGAGTTTATCGGCAAAGATCTTAATTCGAATTTTGTCTCGAACGGACCATTTCGAATTACAAAGCTAGATGCGACCGGGTTGGTTCTGGAGCGGTCGGAAAATTACTGGAACCGCGAAAAGATCCGGCTTGAGCGTGTACACATCGTCGCGATGGAATCGTCTGAGAAGGCCCTTGCCGCATACCGGGCCGGTGAGTTGGACGCGATCACCAACGCTGATTTTTCGCCGCTCGTGCTAAAACTGCTATCACCTTACGAAGACTTTCGAAAAACTACGCACAGCGCTCTTAATTTCTACGAAGTAAATTATTCAAAGCCGCCTTTCTCCGATCGACGCGTGCGCGAGGCGCTCTCGAACGCGATCGAGCGCGACCGTTTGACCGAAGGCGAAATGGAAGGCCAGACGCGGCCGGCCCTTAGTTTCCTGCCGTATTCGGCGACGACGAAAGCAAAACTTACGCAGGACAAAGAAAAAGCAAAAGACCTGCTGGAAGAAGCCGGATTCCCGAACGGCGAAGGTTTTCCGGCGATCAGGCTGCTGGTAAATCGCAACGACACACAACAGCGTGTAGCAAGATCGGTGGCCAGAATGTGGAAACAGAACCTGAATCTGGAAACCGATATAGTAGTAAAAGATACGGCGGAGCTTGAGCGTATGAGCAAGCTTGGCGAATTTGACCTTGTCCGTCGCGGAACGGTTTTTCCCACCTCGGATGAGACGGCAAACTTCATGGCGATTTTCGAACCGAAACTACAGCCTGTGAATCCTCAGCCGCTTCCGGTTGATGGAAAACCAACACCCAGTCCGACCCCGGCCGGTCCTTCTGCAAACAGCGTCGATGCTTTATTGCCGAACGATCAAACCAGCGTTACCGATCCGCTGATCCTGACCGAGGAGGACGCTATCTACGAACTGCGGGCCATACCGCTTTATTTTCCAACCGCGTACTCCCTCGTGCGGCCATACGTGACCGGTTTCGAGATGAACAGCCTTGACGCTCTCACGCTCTCAAACGTTTCGATTAACAGCGATTGGCAGCCGAATAAGTAGTTTCCGGCAATCGTCATCTCCGATTTTTTAACTGCTATATTAGTTGATAGTTTTAGTTGATAGTGACACGTGCTTTGAAACGAGTGACCGGCCAAACCGATACAATTCTTTCAGTCAAAGACCTCAGCACCAGTTTCTATACCGGCGACGGCGTAGTGAAAGCTGTGGACGGCGTTTCGTTTGAATTGAAGAAAGGCGAGACGCTCGGTGTCGTCGGTGAATCGGGTTCCGGTAAATCGGTGATGAACCTTTCTCTGATGCGGCTGATACAGGAACCGCAGGGAAGAATAGTCAATGGCGAGATCGTCTTTGACGGTGTGAACGTGCGGCAATTAAGAATCGATGAGGTTCGAAAGATCAGGGGAAAACGCATTGCGATGATCTTTCAGGACCCGATGACCTCGCTTAACCCGTTCCTGAAAATTTCTACGCAATTGATGGAAGTCACGCGGCTGCATCTTGGACATTCGAAGAAACAGGCGTACGAGCACGCGGTAAAGATGCTGAAGACGGTCGGCATACCCGATGCCGAAACGCGTGTGGATGGTTACCCGCACGAATTTTCGGGCGGCATGCGTCAGCGCGTTATGATCGCAATGGCGCTCAGCTGCGAGCCCGAGCTGTTGATCGCGGACGAGCCGACGACGGCGCTCGATGTAACCATCCAGGCCCAGATACTGGAACTGATAAAAGACCTGAAAGGCCGGATGGGCACGAGCGTTATTTTGGTGACACACGACCTTGGCGTTGTTGCGGGAATGACCGATAAGATCATTGTGATGTACGCCGGGAAGGTTTTCGAACAGGCGCCGACGCGTCGGCTTTTTGCGTCGCCCGCCAATCCTTACACCAAAGCTCTTCTAAAAAGCGTCCCCGATCCGGCGCATGAGCAGGGAAAAGAGCTTTACCAAATTCCCGGACTGCCGCCCGATGTCGCCAATCTTCCGCCGGGTTGCCCGTTTGCTCCACGCTGCGAGCGGGCTGAGGAAATATGCGGCAAAGAATTTCCACCGTTTGTCGAAGTTGCTTCCGGCCATCATTCGCTTTGTCATTTTGCTGTGACTTCAGCGCCGAATCCGTCGGCTTAAAGGTTCAATCGATTATGAAAAAAGTCATTTTGATCGCGGTAACGTTACTATCAGTGGTAGTTCTCGGTTGTTCGAGCCTTCGTGAGACGGCCAACACGACGAGCGGCGTCAGCAACACATCCAATTCGAACGCTGGAAAGCAAAGCACGACCGACAGCGTGCCCGCAACCGGTAAATTCGCCCCGAGCGGCGACGCAAAAGCCGACATCGACAAGCTGGCCGAACGCTTTTTTGCGCAGAAATCTTTTAAGGCCAAAATGGTCGGCGAGACGCAAAATCAGACGCAGATGTTGACCGATCTTGAGTTCGTGACGCCGGACCGCTACCGGCTTAAGAATTCAAACGTCATGGAAATGATCGTGATCGGTAATAGGACCTACATGAACTTAGGCGGTAGTTGGAGAAAGATGAACCTGCCGGTCGATTCGACCATCGACGACATGCGCAACGCTTTCAGCAAGGACGGCACCAAATGGTTCAGCGATGTTAAATATACAGGCGATGAAACCGTCAATGGCCGGCCGGCTTATGTTTACGCCTATCACAACAAAGGCCAGAGTGCGGGAGTTGGCGAAAACGATTCGCAAATTTGGGTCGCAAAAGACGACGGCATGCCGGTAAAAGTCGACATGATTTATAGGTCCGGCAAACTCAAAAAGATGACGATCGAATACGACTACAAAACTCCGGTTTCCATCGAACCGCCGATCAAGTGAACAGTGAGAACGACAACCTGATCTCGATCGAAGACCTCCGCGTTCACTATGGCGGCAGCGGTTTTTGGCACGCCGGCCGAACAGTAAAGGCTGTGGACGGCGTTTCGCTTGCCATAAAAAAAGGCGAAACGCTAGGGCTGGTAGGCGAGTCGGGCTGTGGTAAATCGACGCTGGGCAAAGCGGTGCTCAGACTGACCGAACCGACATCGGGCAAGGTTTACTTTAACGGAAAAGACCTGACGGACATGCCCAACGCGGTAATGCGTGAACAGCGAAAGCATCTGCAGATGATCTTTCAGGACCCCTATGCATCGCTTAATCCGCGGATGACCGTTGGACAGATAATAGGCGAACCCATTCGTGCATTCGATATTGCGAAAGGTGCGTCCGTCGATTTGCGCGCGAAAGAATTGATGGAAACCGTCGGATTGAGCAGCCGTTTTGCCGACCGCTATCCGCGAGAGTTTTCGGGCGGCCAGCGTCAGCGCATCGGAATCGCTCGCGCACTGGCCGTCGATCCGGAATTCATTGTTGCCGATGAGCCGATTTCGGCGCTCGACGTTTCGATCCAGGCCCAGGTGATGAACCTTTTGGGGCGTCTGCAGGCCGAAAACCAGCTTACGTACCTTTTTATCTCGCACGATCTGCGTGCGGTGCGTCATCTTTCGGACCGCGTCGCGGTTATGTATCTCGGCAAGATCGTCGAGCTGGCTCCCGGGAAAGATATTTATTCCGATCCGCTGATGCCGTACACAAAGGCGTTGATTTCCGCCGTACCGGTGGCCGATCCCGATCTCGAATCGAAACGCGAACGCATAATCTTAAAGGGCGATGTTCCGTCCCCGATCGATCCGCCGTCCGGCTGCAGTTTTCACACTCGATGTGCGTATGCTGTCGATGAATGCCAGCGCGTGGTGCCGCAGTTAGTTGAGATAAAACCGGCCCACTTTGTATCCTGCATAAGGATTAGTCCCGACAATCCGGACATAGATTTCGCCAAAACGTAAAAAGACCCGCGTTGCCGCAGGTCTTTTCAAACAAGCTAGACAGTTACAATGAGGAGCATGTGTACTAGCTCGTTCTTGCCGCGCTGGTCTTATCGTTGTTAAACGAATCGCGCAAAGCTTTGATTCTGTCGTGTGCAGACTGAATTGCGACATACTGTGTCTGAACCGTGTTCTGTACGTGTGACGGAAGCGCATTTTCGAGCGCGGATTGATAAGCGGCTTTGGCCGAATCCTCGCCGCGTTCGCATTCGTTCAGAATCGAACCTTCGTCCCTGCCTGTCACGGCGGATTTGATATTGATCCATCCGCGATGGAGCGAACCCGCGACGCTTCCAGAGTTTTCCGGATCGCCGCCGAGGCTTTGCACCAACGCCTGCAACTCGCCCGCAAATTGCGACCTCTGTTGGCCGAACTCGTAGAAAAGCGTCTTCAAATCGGATCTATCAATACCTTCAGCGGCCGACGTAAATCCTTCCTGCCCGTCCTTGCACGTCTCGATCAGCCCGTTCAAGAGCGAAATAACGTCGTCGTTAGACAAATTTGCCGGACGCTCCAACGTCGCATCCTGCGTGATAGGTTTGGTGGCTTCGTAATCGTTGATCATAAAAATCTCTACCCTCCCTTGGTGTTAAAAGAATTACTGCTGCTTAGCATATGAGTTTACAATTCGCGTGCCATTTGCCGAAAAGCAAGTAAACACGGGATTTTCGTGACAAACTTCTGCATTCGCTGTGCAGGCGATCAAGACAAACGCATCGAATCAATGCACCGGGCCTTTTGGTAATCCGGATTACAGAACGCGGCCGCAACTGTGCCATAATCGTAAAAAACAGCGATAAAATGCATGCGATTTTTTGTTGAAAGCGCACCCTGATTGATTCTATTTAGCAATTGAAGAAAAAAGGCGTCGGCACGTCTGATCCAGTCCGTGAGGTTGTTCGGGGCTTTTGCCCGCTGTATTTGCTCGATGAAATCTGCTCCGAAAAAAGAGAAGTTTCTTGACCGCCTGGCCGATGAAAACGGCGTGGCGATAGTCGTTGTTGACGCCGAAGGCAACGAAGCATCGGCTTCGAACAACAACTCGATGTGCCGCAGCCTTTACGCGTCGAAAGAATTTGCTCCCGAATGTGCAAAATTCTGCGGACGAGCGTTCGACATGGCCGTGAAAGCGGGTAAGACGGTCGAATACGATTGCTACGCGGGCCTTTCATGCAAAGCCGTGCCGGTATGGGAGGGCAACAAGCAGTTCGTCGCCATCGTCGGCCGGACATTCTTAAAGGCCGAGCGATATCGCACCGCGACCGAAAACGCCATAAGCGGCGAGTGGCGACAGTTTCGGCCGACGGAATTTTTCGAAAACGTGTTGATCTCGGGGTCGAGCCAATCGATTGAGACCGTCGCTAAGCGGCTGGAAAAATTCTCTGACCCAAAGCGTAACGACATACTCGAACTAGATCGTCTGCAGGTAGCACCGATACCAAAACCCAACTTGCCGATCGAAGAACCGGCCGCGGCGGCTCAGCCGGAGCCCGGCGACATCAATCAACTGATCGAAAAGTTTAAGGCGGACACCGAAAAGGCGGCCGACGATCTGGAAGCCGCCGTTTCCGACGAAGTCCAGCAGGACCGCAAAGCCGCCGCCGAATGGCGTTCGCTTTTCGGGTCGCTGATGAAGCTTGAGTATCGCGAAGCGTGTTCCACGGTGCTGACGTATTTAAAAGAGCAATATTCGTTCGACTCGCTCGTGTGGCTCGAAGCCCGCGGCGAAAAGCTTGAAAAGTTTGTCGCGATCGGTGAACTCGACAATAAGTCGATCAAGATAGGCATCGGCCCCAATAACGCACGGTTGACCGACGCGGCCCGACGCGAAGTGCCGGTTGAATTTCGCGAACGCCGAAAAGACAAAGACGGCGGCGAAGGCGTCCGTACGCTATCGTTATTTCCGGTGACAATCGGCGGCGAAATACGCGGCGCTATCGGTATCGACTCGCCGGTAAAGGACGCCGAGCAAAAACGTCATATCTCGCGCTTTGCGCAGACGCTTGCGTCACAGCTTGAGATCCTTCGTCTTCGCGACGAAGTGGCCCGCCGCGATTGGCTTTCGCGCGCGGTCATCAAGTTTAATAAAAACCTCAGACGTATAGATGCCGAAGATTTCTGGCTTCGCATAACACAGGTTTCGGCCGAGCTGCTCGGGGCGGAACGCGCTTCGATCCTGGTCAAAAACGAAAAGTCGAACAGTCTGCAGGCAAAGGCGGCCATCGGTTCGCGTATAAATCTGCTGTCCGAACCGATCGTCGGTACACGCGTCGCGGGCAAGATACTCGAGATCGGTAATCCGGTCGTCGTCGCGGACATCGCGGGCGTCGGCATCGATTTGGCCCCGGCCGAGTGGAGCTACAAAACGCAATCGTTCTTAAGTTATCCGATCATCATCGACGATCGCCGCATAGGCGTTTTGAACTTTACCGACAAGGCCGGCGGAAGTGTCTTTAACAAGGCCGACCTTGAGCTGCTTCAGGCGATTGCACCGCAGATTGCCGTTGCCATCGACCGCACTGCATTGAAAGACAAGGCCGGTGCGTACGAACAGCTTTCGGTCACCGATCCGCTTACCGGCCTGTTGAATCGACGCTATCTTGAAGAACGCATCGCAGAGGAAATCGTCCGTTCGAAACGTCACCGTTTTTCGTTGAGCCTGATGATGCTGGACGTCGACGATTTCAAATCCTACAACGACCGGTACGGACATCCGGCGGGTGATTCGGCTCTGCGTATCGTAGCCGAGATTCTGCGCGAAACGCTTCGCGGTGCCGACGTTGCCGCTCGCTACGGCGGAGAAGAGTTCGCCATTTTGCTTCCGCAAACTTCGTCCGAAGAAGCCGCACAGATCGGCGAGCGCATTCGCAAAAAGATCGAGCGGGCCGAGGTTGCTAATCGCACCGTGACGGCCAGCATCGGCATCGCAAGCTGTTCGAACGAAGTCGATTCGCCGAAAGACCTGATCTCCGCCGCCGACGTTGCGCTTTACGCTGCCAAAAATCACGGACGCAACAACGTTCAGATTTTTAACGCGTGGGGCGAATCGATAAACAACGTCCATTAAAAAATGGAGGAGCACAGCTACCCCAAAATTTTAGCCGACTGCCCCACTGCAGAGCTTTTGGGCCGGTCCACCGAACTCGAACGTTTGGTGGACTTTGCTTTGAGCGATGGCGATGACGGGCCGCTGCTGGTCTATGGCGCTCCGGGTGCGGGCGTATCGGAATTGCTAAAGCACGCCTATGACCGCGTGTTCAGCGAACAGTCATCCGTGATTCCGTTTTATTTTGCTCTCGGAAGTTCAGGTGCGACTCCCGAACAAACCGCACGGCGTTTTCTTCATCAGTTTTTGCTTCAGACCGTGGCGTTTCGGCGTAGCGATGCTTCCGTTTTGAATTGGTTCCCCGATCTTTGCGAGCTTGCCGAGATAGCCATTCCGTCTGACGGCCACTGGATCGACCGGCTGATTCACAGCCTCAACCATCCGTGTACGGCAGAAAATGAGGAAAGTGTTTTGAATGCCTGCTTCGGCGCTCCGGTGCGTGCGGCCGCGGCGGGGGTATCGCCCTGCGGCGTGGGGAGCGCCGCTAGGCGCGTGGCGCCGGCCTGGGTGTGGTCGCGGGCGGCGAGCATCGCCGTGCGGGCCTCGGTCGCCGTCTCTGCTTTGAGTCGCGTGGGGGCCACCGGGATGGCGAGTCCGAGCGTCGCTGCCCCCCGTGCCGCGCACTGAGTGAAGCGTCGCTCGGCCTCGCCGAACTCGACTCGCACACGCGGCTC
>CADEEU010000036.1 GCA_902826385.1 uncultured Acidobacteriota bacterium
GGTAGCATAGGCGAGCAGCGAACCGACCTCAATCGGGCCGTCTTCCTTAACGGCGTCGGCCTCGGGCTTAGGCCCCTGCACGATCTCGCGTTGTGGAATCTGAGCGACTAACGGTTTGGAGGTTTCCTCTTTGTCCGTTGGTTCGGGTGTCTTTACCTGATCAGAACTTTTTTGCGGTTCCGGTTTGGCCGTTTCGGGAACGACCGGCTTGCTTGCGGCGGCAACCAGTGTATCGGACGGTTTTGCTTCAGCCGTGATGGGCGGCTGATTCACGGGACGGCTGTCGACGATCTTTGTGACCAAAGGCGTTATGGGTCGCCCTTGTCCGCCAGTAGCTGGCAATTGGGTCAAAGGATTATTTGTCGCCGGAGTGGTATTTACCGCAACCGTTTGCGGCGAAGCGGTGTTCGGGCTGGTCGTGCCGTCGACAGCGTTTGTTATAACGCTTCGCGAATTCGCAATCTGTTCGCGCGAATCGGCCACCTCGTCCTTCCAACGGCGTGCATCGTAATCGTCACGGGCCAGGGCACTTCGCGATGTCGTGGCTTCTTCGAGCAGTGCCATTGCCGTGGTCGCTTTTGCCCGGTCCTTGCCGTTCTCTTTGGCCTGCGTTATGACTAACTCGACCGTCTCACGCATCCGCTCGACATCGTTTACGGCCTCAAGCGGAAGGTTCCGGTCGCCGACCATTAACCCAAGCGACTTATAACGCTCAACCTTGGTCCGCGCACCTTTAACTACCTGGCCGGCAATGGCGTTGTAAATATCGGCCGAACCCGCTCTTCCGGATTTTTGAACGTTGTAGGCTTCGGTCAAAAAGTCCTGGGCGCGTTTGTAATCGCCCTGTTCGAGATAGCTGTTCATCAACAGCACGGTCGTTACGGCCTGGACCGAAGCGTCGCTTGTCTCGCGGCGAATGTTCTCAAGCTCGTATATGGCCGCGTTGTAATTGCGGACGGCGATAAACGCCTTGGCCTTTGAAATGCGGTCGCGCATTATCTCGGCTGAGGTCGGTGCCTTGATCGGAACTGTTTGAGCTGGCGGGGTTTGCGTTACCTGCTGCTGGTCGGCCGGTGGGGTTTGCGGCTGTGTCTGGGCGTACGTACATACGCCTAAAGCTGTAATATTTAGTAAAACCGAAGTGCTAAACCTTCTGACTTTTACCGGCATTTTCTACTCCTCCATAATGAGTTGAATTTTCCGTAAAAGGTCAAGCGAAACTACTAACGATTAAGAAGGCTCACTTTGACGACCTGGCCAATGTATAAAAACGATCATTCGCTCAAAAAATCATATTTCCCAAGGGCCCGGTTCGCCGCTCGTGAATTACTTAGCCAAACTATTGATGATTTTTGTGCGGTAAGCGTTTGCAGACACTTTTATAGCATTTTCGTCCAGTGTGAGCAAACGCCTGTTTAACATTATGACCTTTCCGTTTATCACGACGGTCCGCACATCGTCGGCTTTTGTGGCGTAAACAAGATGCGAAAAGACGTTGAACATAGGCGTTTGGTTGAGGTCGTCCATATCGACGATTACGATATCGGCCCGCTTTCCGCTCTCGATCGAGCCGATCATATCTTCCATATGCAGGGCACGAGCACCGCCGATGGTCGCAAGCGAAAATGCCTCGACCGCCGACATCGTTTTGGGGTCGCCGGACACGAGCTTGTGCAGCTTGGCCGCCGTGTCCATCTCTTCCCAAAGGTTGAGATCGTTGTTCGAAGCCGCGCCGTCGGTACCGAGGCCGACCCGCAAACCCTTCCGCAGCATCGCAGGGACCGGGGCCGTGCCTGCCGCCAGCTTCATGTTCGACTGCGGGCAATGGCCGATGCCGACATCGTGCTTTTTAAGCAGATCAAGCTCGGCATCATTCGCCTGAATAACATGTGCAGCTATGGTGCGGTCATTGAAAAATCCGATCTTTTCGACAAACTCGATTGGCCGCTGGCCCTGATGCTTTTGCTGGATAAATTCGGTTTCGGTATTCGCCTCGGCCAGGTGAATGATCAGCGGTGCTTTGGTCTTGTTGGACAGGTCGCGTGCCTGCAGCAAATGCTCCTGCGAAACCGTGTACGGGGCATGCGGTGCAACCGCCGGAACGATCAGCGGATCGTTTTTCCATTTGTTGATAAACCGCTCGGTGTAGGCAAGGCCCGCTTCCCAGGTTTTGTTGTCGGGGACCGGAAAGTCAATGATCGTTTCGCCCAACACGCCGCGAACGCCGGCCTTTTTGGTCTCGTCGGCAATTGCGTCCTCGAAATAGTACATATCGCAGTAGGTCGTCGTCCCGCCGCGAATCATCTCGGCCAACCCAAGCCGCGTCCCGGCCCGCACAAACGCCTCATCAACATTCTTCGCCTCGGCCGGAAATATGTATTTCGTCAGCCAGTCGTTCAGGTCGAGGTCGTCCGAAATGCCGCGAAACAGCACCATCGGGATATGAGTGTGCGTGTTGATCAAACCCGGAATAACGACCTTGCCCGCCGCGTTGATCGTCTGCTTCGCCCGCGTTCCGCGAAGGTCGGATGCTTTGCCAACGCTGACAATCTTTCCATCCCGGACCGCAACCGCACCGTTTTCGATCATGCTCCGATCCCGATCCATCGTGACAATCGTGCCGCCGAGGATAAGAAGATCAAGATTCGATCCGGCGATCGATCGACGTTGCGCAAACATCGGAGCCGCCAGCGACAGAACAACGAACCATGCAAAAATGTGTCTCATTTTCATTTCA
Source organism: uncultured Acidobacteriota bacterium (assembly GCA_902826385.1). GTDB lineage: Bacteria > Acidobacteriota > Blastocatellia > Pyrinomonadales > Pyrinomonadaceae > OLB17. The sequence goes on from CADEEU010000036.1 coordinate 2,738, forward strand.
GGAATTTGGAATCGAAAGCGCGCGGAAGTAGTTCACTCATTTGGACGGTTTCGGATTTGCCGTGCAGGTTCGACAAGATTACCGGTACGTCGCCGCAGAATTCCCAGATTATTTGGCGGCACACGCCGCACGGCGGGGTCAGCTCTTCGGTATCGACGACGACGGCGATGCGGCCGAATTTCTTTTCGCCGCGCGAGATTCCTTTCCAGATGGCGACGCGTTCGGCGCAGACAGTCAGGCCGTAGCTGGCCGACTCGACGTTGCAGCCGGTGTAAATATTGCCTTCATCGGTTTCGACCGCAGCGCCGACCTTAAAATTGGAATACGGCGCGTAAGCCTTTTCGCGAACATCGGCCGCGGCGTCGATAAGTTCTTTTTCGGAATGTTGCATTTGAGAGATTTTTGTCCTTCCATTATCAATTACCAATTCGCAATTGATAATTGACAATCAATAAATCAGCGGCCGATGCCGTGCACTGTCTGCAGCTTTTCACGGACCATGCTGCAAAGAAATTCGACGCTGATGCCGGTCTGTGCTCCTTCGGGAATTATGATGTCGGCATGGCGTTTCGAAGGCTCGACAAACTCGAAATGCATCGGGCGGATCGTCCGCTCATACTGTTCAAGCGTCCGTTCGAACGTTCGTCCGCGTTCGTGAATATCGCGTTTCATTCGACGCATCAGGCGAATATCATCGGGCGTATCGACGTAAACGCGAAAATCCAGCAGATCCAAAAGCCGCGGCTCAGCAAAGATCAGGATACCTTCGATTATCACTACCGGCTTCGGTTTGATCACTTCCGTTTTATCATCACGTGTGTGCGTGACCATGTCATAGATCGGCATCTCGACAGAATCGCCCGACTTCAGACGTTTGATGTGGTTCACGAGCAAATCGCTGTCGATAGCGTCGGGATGGTCGAAATTGGCTTGATGGCGTTCATCAAGCGGCATGTCGGCAAGATTTCTGTAATACGAATCCTGCTCGATCAACACTACTTTCTTGGCGCCGACCGTCTCGACGATCTTTCTCGCGATCGTCGTTTTACCGGACCCAGTTCCTCCGCAAATTCCGATTATCATAAAAAACAGTTTCCACAGGACAGCCAGGATAAAAAGGATGCGAAAATCTTGTTCATCCTGCCTATCCTGTTTGGTGTATTCGCGATATAACCTTTCGCAGCAGCTCCTTGAAAACCTCGGCCACACGTGCGCCCGTTTCCATAACTTCTTGATGATTGATCGCCTCTTCCGTCATTCCAGCTCCGAAGTTAGTTATGCACGAAATTCCCGTAACACGCATTCCCTGATGACGAGCCGCCACCGCCTCGGGAACCGTCGACATCCCGACCGCATCGGCGCCCAGGAGCCGGTACATACGAATCTCCGTCGGCGTCTCATAGGTCGGGCCGGAAAGCGCACAATAGACACCGCGGTGAAGAAAATCCACAAGCTCTTTGTCGCGTCCGCTCTCAAATCGTTCCTGCGACATGGCATTCGCTTCCGCGACGACGATGTCCTGAAGCTCTTTATCATAGACCGCGGTCATGTCCGGAAAACGCGGCCCGGACCTTTCGTCGTTTTTCCCGCGCAGCGGGTTCACTCCCATGCAGTTGAGGTGGTCCGAGATCAGCATCAGACTTCCCGGTGTCATCTCAGTATTCAGACTTCCGGCGGCGTTGGTCAGGATCACGTTTTTGATTCCCATCTGCCCAAAAGCACGCATCGGAAATGTGACCTGTTCCATGTCGTAGCCTTCGTAAAAATGAAAACGGCCCTGCTGAACCGCGACCGGCCGGCCGTCTATCTCGCCGAGAACAAGCTCACCTGCGTGGCCCTCGACAGTAGAGCGAGCGAAATGCGGAATCGATTCGTACGGGATACGGACCGCATTTTCCAGATCGTCCGCAAACGCTCCCAAGCCACTGCCTAAAACGACAACCGTCTCGACGCCCTGCGCGTATTTCGATCTGATAAATTCCGCCGCCTCGACGGCGTTTTCGTAAGACATAAATGTCAGAACCACCCTACAGTAGCGGGCGGTTTAGGTTTCGTTACATCCTAGTTGATCTTAAGCAGAACAGTCTTTGCGTTCAACCGTCCGTTGCAGCAGACGGTTCCGACTAATTCTCCTTGCGATAAGGAATTCCCAACGCCTTCGGTGCCCGCGAGGTTCCGATGAAACCGGCGAGCACAATAATCGTCAGCACGTACGGGATGATCTCGATAAACTGCACGGGAATGCCTTCGCCGGAGGGGAGTTTTATCATTCCCTGGATCGTGATGGTCGCGGCCTCGGTAAACCCGAAGAACAGACAGGCCAGCAACACCGGAACGGGCCGCCACTTTGCCAATATCAGCGCGGCAAGGGCGATAAAACCACGGCCGGCCGTCATTTGTTTTGTGAATAGCGACGATTGTCCGGTTGATAGAAAAGCCCCGCCCGCCGCGGCTAAAATGCCCGAGATGATCACCGCCGTGTATCGCAGATTGATCACATTCACACCCGCCGCATCCGCCGCCGCCGGGTTTTCGCCGACCGACCTCAAACGCAGGCCAAACGGAGTCTTATACAGCACGTACCAGCAAATAGGAACGATTGCCAACGCCAGGATCGAGCCCCACGGTAATCCCGTGACTACCGACGGCTGAAGATTCTCAAGCGGTATCTGCGGCGTCGAGCCGGTCGAATCGTAGATCACACCGCTGATCAGGGCGGGCAGTCCGATCATCAAAAAGTTGATCGCCATTCCCGCGACAACCTGATCGGCCTCAAACCTTATGCACGCGACCGCGTAAACAAACGCCAGCACAGCCCCGGCGGCCAAACCGGCGAGAAAACCGAAATAAGGATTTTCCGTTTGCAATGTCACGACCGCTGCCGTGAATGCACCCGCAAGCATCAGCCCTTCGAGGGCGATGTTGATGACACCCGAGCGTTCCGAGAACAGCCCTCCCAGAGCCGCAAAGATCAGCGGCGTAGCCGACCGGATAGTGGCGAACAGCAATGAAAATATAACGATCTCGCTCATACTTTCGCCGTCCTCCCTTTGCCCTTCGAGTACATCTGCAAACTCGCCACAAACAGGATGATCACCGCCTGTAAGACCCAGCCGAGGTCCTTGGAAACATATCGCGTAAACGCGTCGACGAAAATCTCGCCTCGAGACAATACTCCAAAAAATATCGCGGCGATCAGCACTCCCAGCGGATGATTACGGCCAAGCAGAGCAACTGCTATCCCCAGGAATCCCCAGTCGGCCGAAAACCCCGACTCAAAATGATGCCGCGTTCCCTGAACTTCACCGATTCCTACCATTCCGGCCAGCATACCGGAGATAGTCATCGCAAGAATGATCTGTTTTTTCGTCGAGATGCCGCCGTACTCCGCTGCCGAAGGGTTCTCGCCCACAGCCCGCAGCTCGTAACCCCATTTCGTCTTCCACAAAAATACGTAGACAACTACACACATCAATAGGGCGAGCAGGAACGCGACATTCAACGGCACGTCATACGGTATCGCGGTGATGAATTGGTTTAGTCGGGGAATGTGTGCCGCTTCGCCGATCTCGGCCGTCCGCTGGATCGGGTCGCCCGGCAGTTTGTAGAAGTACTGAGTAAAGTAACCGACCAGCGCGATCCCGATAAAATTCAGCATGATGGTATTTATCACCTCATGCGAACCGAACCGGGCCTTTAGCATTCCGGGAATTGCACCCCATAGACCGCCCGCCGCTATGGCGGCCAACATGCAGAGCGGTATCAGAATGATCGCCGGAAGACTGACCCACGACCAATTTTCTTCTTTACCGAATATATTGACGACCGTCCCGCCAAACTTTATCCCGACCCAGGCGGCCGCAAACGCCGCAACATAAAGCTGCCCTTCCACCCCGATATTCAACAGCCCGCACCGAAACGCCACCGCCACCGCAAGGCCCGTAAAGATCAACGGCGTCGCGTAATGCAGCGTCCACCCAATGTCCCGCACCGAGCCGAAAGAGTTTGACAACAGCAGCGAATAAGCCGTCAACGGATTATCGCCAAGCAGCAGTATCACGATCCCGCCGACGACAAACGCCGCCAGCACCGCGATCAAAGGCCACACTATTTCGCGAACGATATTCATCCTTAAAAACGATACAGGGAGCTTCGGATTCCGATTTCTGGATTGATGCGGGTGTAACTATAACCGAAATATACCGATACTGTCACGGCGGACAGGATAGTAAAAAAGCAAAGCGAACTTGAGCGATTCGACACCGAGCCAGCGGTTCCAAGTTCGACCGCCATCAGAATGCGCGGGAAGCTTCAGCTTTTACTCACCCGTCCCTGAACGGGACAAAATTTAATAGCGCAAAACGCTGTTCTTGCCGTAATTGACTATTTCGACCACTCTTCGGCAACGTGGACATCGACCTTGACCGGCACTTTGGTTATGTATTCTTGGCCCGCGGAGCACATTGCGTTTTCCAGGATTGCGGCGGTTGCTTCGGCGGCGTCGGCATTGCATTCGACGATTATTTCGTCGTGGACGATGTTGACGAGGCGGGCAGAAGTGCCGCGCATTTGGTCGTGGAGAAGTCGGAGAGAACGCTTTAGGATATCGGCGGAAGTTCCCTGGATCGGCATATTGATGCCGTAACGGCGGGCCGACGCAGTTTGCTGGCGGTCGTTCTCATCAAAGCGGAGCCGCAGCAGACGGCCCGAACCCGTCCGGGCGTTTCGTTCCTGAAGGAGACGTCGGCCCTCGTTTCGCAGGTATTCATCTAGCTTGCGGAACGTGCCGAAATACTTTCGCATCGTGTTCTCGGCGTCGTTTTGCGAAAGCCCGGTCATCAGCCCAAACCGCGAAGCCCCGATGCCGTAGACGATGCCGAAATTGAGACGCTTGGCAAACGACCGCTGCTCGTCGGTCACGTCTTTGGGCTTTACGCCGAACACCTGTGACGCGGTCGCCGCGTGAAAATCCTGTCCGGAAACGAACGCGTCGATAAATCGCTCGTCGCCCGAAAAATCGGCCAGGATGCGAAGCTCGATCTGCGAATAATCGGCGATCACCAATCTTTTGCCTTCGGCGGCAGTAAAGCAGCGGCGATACTGTTTGTCGTGCGGTATCTGTTGGAGGTTCGGATTCGAGCACGAGAATCGGCCGGTCGGAGCGCCGATCTGACGAAAATCGGCGTGAATCCGGCCAGTCTTTTGTTCGATGAATTCGAGGATGTTCTCGCCAAAGCTGGAAAGCGATTTTGCGACGCCTCGATATTCCAGAAGCTTTGCCACGACAGGATATGTTTCAGCCAGCGGCTGCAACTCCCACGCCCGCGTCGTGTTCGGTACTGGAACACCTAGATTGACCAGTGCGTCGGTCACCTGGGCCTGCGAATCAAGATTGATCTCGGCCCGGCCGAATAGCGACGCCTGGGCAACGCCGGCTGAAAGCATGTCCTGCAGCTCGTCAGCCGTTTTGGCTTGAGCGATCTTTACTTTATCAAGCTGCTCGCGCCACCGTGTTTCGTCCAGATGCACGCCGTTCAGCTCCATTTCGGCGATCGGCATCAAGCAGTCGAACTCGAGCGCGGCAACGCGTTCCAGGTCGTCGCGGCCCAATCGATCGGCCATTTCGTCGCGAAGCTGACGCATGATCGCCGCGTCGCGGGCCGCGTATTCGATCTGCGAATGCGACAACTCAGCCGAGCTCCAGTCGCTAACCTGCATCGATTTGTCCAGCTCGATACCGGTAAAGAACTGTGCGGCGTCGGCCAGCGAATGACGACGTTCCGAATCGCCCGCGGCGATAAGTTGGCTGGCAAGGTATGTGTCGAAAATGCCGTCAAGCTCGCAGCCAAGATGATGACGGACCCACTTTGCATCGAATTTGGCGTTATGGGCGATCTTGATATTCGCTTTGTCCGAAATCAGGTCGCGAAGCGGCTGCAAAGCCTCGTTCGTGCGAAGATCGCCGTTTGAGCCAAAGTGCCGCAGGTCAATGACTTGCGTGCTTTTACCGTCACTCAACTGGACAAGCCGAAGCTCGCCTTTGTACGGATCAAGTTCCGTAGTTTCGGTGTCGAAACCGATGAATTCCGAACGGCGAAGATCGGCGACGGCTGTTTTTAATCCCTCGACGTCCTTTATTAGCTGAAAATAAACTTCCATGGTATCGGCGGACTCTCGCCACCCTTTCGAAGACAATCGCGATGTTATTTAAGCCTTGATTGTAGCTCTTTTGCTTTTCCAACGCACAGACCGCGACCGGTGAATAACAAATTTGCATTTCCTATTTGTGAAAATTTGTTTATACTACTCGCGGTTTGCTGAAGGTTCGATTGAATCGAAGAGACAAGTAGCAAGCTATTGAGGATTTGCGATTACCGGCAATGGCCGGGAACAGATTTTACAAGGTCGAGCACGATCGGTTTTCGATATGTGCTCCCTTAAGTTGAAAAAGGCGTTTGGCCTTCAGCTTTTATAAATTCCTGCGTGAAAGCATTAAAAGTTCTTTGTTCCGGATTTAGGTCACGGAACCAATACCTAAAATTCAGCCACGCTTAGAATTGGCCGCCCGCTCTGGACGGGCAAAATCCGCGCATAATCCACATAGTTTCAAACCGTCTTGGAGTTCAATTTCCTTGAGCGAAAGCTTGAACTTTATACTATTAAGGAAAAATCAAAGTATGTCGAAAGAAATGATCGTGAGCGTCAATGGACGTGAAAAGAAGATCGCGATCCTGGACAACGGAAAGGTCACCGAATTTTACATAGAACGCGGCGAGGAAAACTCAGGAATCGCCGGAAATATTTACAAGGGCCGCGTGCAGCGTGTGCTGCCCGGCATGCAGTCGGCGTTTGTGTCGATCGGGCTCGAACGCGATGCGTTTCTTTATGTCTCGGACTTCTTCGATGAGGAAGAAGAGATCGAACGCATCGTGATGGAGAAATCCAAGAAAACCTCGCCCGAGGAGGCAAAACGCGAAGCTAATGAACAGATCGACCGTGCACGTGTAAATCGCGAAAAGCAGATGGAAGCCGTACAGGAGATTGCCGAACCGCTCGCGCAAACCACGGAAGAGTCTGCCGCCGATTCTGCTGTTGCTACAGGAGGAAAGGACTCGGATCGCAGAGGTCGCGGACGAGGACGCGGACGTAAGGACCGCGAAGAAAAGCCGATGGAAACTTCTGCCGAGCCATCGAGCGAGGCATTCGTTTCGGACTTTAAGATCGAAATAGAAGATTTCGGTTTCGAACGAATTATCGATGATTCGGAAACGGGTGAGCTGTTTAAGGACGCCTATATGCAGGAGGCGATCGTCGACCAGGTTCGTGCAGTTGAGTTCGATATGGAAAGCACGGCTGCGGCCGAGGTCGGATCGCTGCTTTCGTCCGAAATGGACAACACTGCCGGCGGCTTTGAACGAATAGCCGACGAAGACGAGGAAATGCAGCCGGCGAAGCCCGCCAAGGGCCGCGGGAGAAAGTCGGCCTCTGCGAAAGCTCCGGCGAAGTCTAAGTCTAAAAAGGAAAAATCGGATGACGCCGCAGAAGGCGAAGAAGCGAAGCCAAAAGCAAAGGGCAAATCGACCAAGTCCAAATCGAAGAAAGCGGCGGCGGCTGAAACGGAAGGCTTTGAGGATACCGAAGCGGGCGTAAAAGAACCCGCCGAAACGGCGGAAATGTCTGTTCGTCGAGGCGGACGCGGACGCCGACGCGGCGGCCGAAATCGTAAAAACGATGACGCCGCGACCGCAGCCGACACAGTAGATGCGGCTGAAAACGATGAAGCTGAAGCCAATGCTGCAGATGCTTCGGTCGATACGGACGCGGAAGATTTGGCCGGCGGAAACGGTAATATACCGACCGCTGAAGTTGAGCCAGTTGTCGAAACAGAAGTTGCGGATCGCCCTGCCGCCGAAGGCCGGGACAACAAGCGAGGAAACGACAACCGACGTGACGGATGGGAAAACCGCGGCCGTGGCCGCGATAATCGCGACCGAAACCGTAGTCAGAACGACCGGGGCAACAGAAACGACCGCGGCGATAAACGCGATCGTCCGGCCCAGCCGACTATTTCCGATCTTCTCCGTGAAGGTCAGGAGATCTTGGTCCAAATCGCAAAGGAACCGATCGCCCGGAAAGGTGCTCGAATCACTTCACACATTGCTTTGCCGGGACGGTTTCTTGTCTACATGCCGACCATCGAGCATCTCGGCGTTTCGCGCAAGATCGAAAGTTCAAGCGAACGCGGCCGCCTGCGAACGCTGATTCAGCGTATCCGTCAGGACGAAGACATTCCGTCCGGTGGCTTCATCGTTCGCACCGCCGGCATTGGCATATCGGAAGAAGATCTTCGCCAGGACGCTCGTTACCTGGTTCGCACCTGGCAGGACATTAAGAAAACGTCTGAGAAAGCTAAATCGCCCGCGCTCGTGCATCAGGACCTGGACATCGTCCAGCGATTGCTCCGCGACCAGATGTCGGACGAGTTTACCGCCATCCGCGTCGACAGCGAGGAAGAGTATCTCCGCACTGTCGAGTTCATGAACCGCATCCAGCCGCGAATGGTGAATCGCGTTAAGCTTTACACGCGTGATGAGCCGATTCTCGATGCTTATGCTGTGCAGGAAGAGATCGATAAGGCTCTGAAGCCTCGTGTATGGCTGAGATCCGGAGGATATCTCGTCATCAACCAGACCGAAGCTCTGGTCGCGATCGACGTTAACACCGGCAAGTTTGTCGGCAAGGGTAATGCCCGGCTCGAGGACACCATCACCAAGACCAACCTCGAAGCGGTCGATGAGATTGCCCGGCAGATTCGCCTTCGCGACCTCGGCGGCATCATCGTGCTCGACCTGATCGACATGGAAGACCGCCGCAACCGGCATAAAGTGTCGCAAGCACTGCAGGAAGCTCTCCAGCACGACAAATCGCCGACTAAGGTGCTTTCATTCAACGATTTCGGGCTGATCATAATGACCCGAAAACGAGTCAAACAATCACTAGAACGCACCCTTTGCACCGTTTGCGAATATTGCGAAGGTTCCGGCTGGGTCAAATCGCCGCAAACGGTCTGCTTCGAAATTCTGGCTGAAGCCGCACGGCTTTCCAATCAGCTTGATGACGTGAAACAGTCAACGCTGCGGGTTCATCCAGAAGTTGCAAACGCGCTTAGAAGCTCGGAACGCGAAGTGCTGGAAGAGATCGAAGCTCATCTCGGTAGCGTAGATATTACCGCTGACCCGCATATTCACCAGGCGCAGTACGATTTTGCGTTTGTGTGATTGGTAATCTTAGAGGCCAGTAAATACTGGGGCCGGTTTGCCGGCTCCTTTTTTATTCCGGCAAATTCATGCTGCGCAGGATCTGTAAAAATCGCGGATCGTCGCGAAGTTTGTCGAAGTAAGGAGTAGTCTTGAGCCACATCAGGCGGTCATCGCGCGTTTCGATTCCTTTTCGCAGTGCATAAAACGCTTCATCTTTTTTGTCCATGGCCGCATAGACGTGCGCAAGACGCACCCAGCGGCCCGACTTTTCATTCGCTTTCTGAACTAAAGATCGCAGGTTTGCATTTGCCCTCTCCGCATCGCCGGACCGGTAGAGCGCAATCGTCAAAGCCACGTTGCTGGCAAAATCGTCTTTGATTTCGGAAGGAGCTTCTTCAATTACACGGGCCGCGTCTTCGTTCCTGCCAAGCTCAATGTACGCCATCGCCAGTCCGAGTCGTGGTTCCCTTTGCGTTTCCGGCGAAGTTGCCAAAGATAACCGTCGCGCATATTCGGCGGCCGATTCTTCATACTGTCGGTTGCAGTAATACGCCCATCCGGCACTATGGTCTACAGGGTTCAGCAGTGTCGCCTGAAGCGAAAGGGGCACGGCTTCGTTGGTTTTTCCCAAGGTGATATAAAGATACGCCAGGCGCTGATGAGCAAGTGCGGAATTCGGGTCCAACTCAACCGCGCGAAGCAAATGTTTTTCAGATTCGGGCCAGTCCCAATCGTATATTCGCCGAATCCAGCCAAGTGACACATGTGCTTCCGCCAAACTATCGTCCAAGGCGAATGCCTGCAAAGCGTAAAGCTTTGCCCTTTCGTACAGCTCTCCGCGCTTATTGCTTTCTGCTCTATTTGCCGACATCACGTACGAATCGGCCAAGCCCGCGTAAGCCAAAACATATTTCGAATCGAACTGCAACGCACGCTCGAACTCTCTTATTGCCTTGTCGGATTGGGACTGGTAAAACAGGTACCGGCCTGCCTGATAAGCTTGGTAGGCGTCTACGTTTGCCGTGTAACGCTTAAGAACAAGATCGCGGTTGCCGATGTCCAGATTCAAGGCCAGGGCTTTTGCGGTTTGAGTTGCGATCGTGTCCTGCAACAGGAATATGTCTTTTTCCGATTCATCGAACGTTTCGGTCCACATCTGCTGTCCGTCGTCGGTGCGGATCAGGCGCAGCGTAACACGCAGTTTGCCGTCGGCACGCTGCAGGCTTCCGTTCATTACCGCGTCGACGGCAAGTTCTTTTCCTATCGCGGAGGGCTCTCGATTATCGTCGGCGTAGTCTTTGGCAGCTCCGGTCGAGAGCACCCTGATCTCTCTGAACTTGCTTAAGTTCGCGATCAACGTGTCGGTCAGGCCAAGACTCAACACTTTGTCGTCTTCACCGCCGAGCGATTTTAACGGCAGGACGGCGATAGATTTGATTGGCTGCGACGTGTCCGACGGTGCCGAAACTGAATTGTTAAATCTATAAACACCCAGACCAACCAACAAAACGAAGCCGAGCAGCGTTGGAACTAACAACCAACTCAAAAACGCCTTTGACGAACTCTTCGCAGTTTCGCGTTCCCTTTTATAACTCTCATCGGGACCCGTGTCAGAGACTGGGTTGCTTGCCAGAGGCAGTTCATCGTTTGCGGTTTTTGAAATTTCCCCGGTAAATCGATATCCGCGACGCGGTACCGTTTGGATCAGATTTTCGTCTTCGCCGTGTTCCTTCAACACCTTTCGCAGCAGATAGATGTGGCGCGAAAGATTGCTCTCCTCAACATACGCATCGGCCCAAACAACGTTGAGTATTTCCTCCCGTGTAACAACCTCACCTGGGTTGTCGGTAAGAACAGAAAGAAGCTCAATCTCTTTTAAAGGAAGATTGACAGGCTCGTTTTCAAACCACAAAACGCGCTTTTGCGGATCCAAGCTAAACTTCCCGAATTCCCGTAAATTACTGTCCCCATTGTTCATACGCCTCTCCGGAGAATCATTGGAGAAAGATTGGAGAAAAAGTTCAAGACCATTTTCAGCAAATCGTTCCAAATAGAAACCGTCACCAAAATCGAAGGACGACTACTGCTCGACAAAATCTAAAGCAGCCGACGCCCGAACATGAGGATTTGAAGTCTGAAACAGATTTTAGAGTATATGTCACCTAAAGCAAAAAGTATTTTAACCACGACCGTAAGACCGTTTTGGGGCTCGACCACGAGTCAAATCTTCTGCGTCCCCTTTGCCCTTGACTTAAGCGGCAACTGACTGAAAGAAAATATGATTTATACCAAGGAGAAAACTTATGTACGATCCTGCAGCCTTTGCCGATAAACTTGAAAAATGGGAAGAGAAGTTTTGGGAAAACATCGATTCATGGCTTCTGGAAATGATCGACGAGAACGAAATGGGGATGGTTGCCACCACGACTATCAACCTCCTTCGCACAGGCAACCGTACTACATCCAAACTCTTGAGTGGCACGGCTGCGGACTTACTTCGGCTTGGAACTTTTGACCCAGACGACGCATCTGCCTGGGGCATAACCAAAGGAATCGGGGCAAATGCTCTTCGTCTTATCTCGATCGTCGGACCCGTAGGACGGGTCGTTTCGTTCTCAGGGCGTTTTGCCGGTCTTGTCGGGGCGTCGAAACTCAAAAATATCCCGAATACAACCGAACCGTGTACGTTTGTTGCCGCTAACAATGTAGCTAGCCTGTTAACAGGGCGGACACAACAGATATTCGGATCGGTTGACGACATCATTGCCCACGTAAGGCCAGCCAGCGGCTGGACCAACCGCGAAGTAGTAAAACTACCGCAGGTCCGCGCGCTTTTTGACAAACACGGGATTTTTACCAAAAACGTTTTTGGCGTTCAATCTGTCGATGATGTGATGAATGTAGCACGGCGCTCGGAAGGGCCAATCACATTTGGCATCGAGTGGACAGAAAATGGCAACTTAGTCGGACATGAATTGACGGTAGTTAAGGATGCGTTCGGCAAGCTCAAAATTCTGGATTATTTCGAGGGCAATGTGAAGGGGTTCCGGGGCTACGACTCCTTTCAAGCCTGGGCGCGGTCGTTCAGGTCAGGCAGGCCTGCGCGGGGAGGCGTCACTTTGGACACCGGACCTGTACTGCATAACTCAAGCCAGGAATTGACCCTCCTGAAAATAATCGACGACAAGTTTGTTTTCGGGCTGCCGTTCGTTCTCGGCATCAGGCCAAACGGTGCGGCTTTCGATATTGGCCGGTCATTGTGGGACTACCTGAGCAATCTATTCGGCAACGACATGCCGGACGACCTGCCGGATCTTACGACAAACCCGAACGAATGGACCCGAACGATCATTGGGAAGCCGCCTTACTGGTACACCGTACGCCAGGGCGTTCCAAAGGAAGATTGGATCTCGAGCCGCGCGGGAAAGGAGTACGGCGACCCGCTGCTGTGGCCTCTGATCTATGAGGCCACGCGCCTGGAAGAGATCAAGACCGGCAGTATTAAGTTCGTCAATCAAAACAAAATGTGGGCGGGACAGCGGGTCTTCGTACCGGAAATTTCCGGTTTGCCGCCCGAAAAGATATTGGCCGCAAAGAATCGCGGCCGCGATTGGAAACGTGTTGGATAACGGTCGAACAAAGAAGGAGAAGCAAAGAACTATGTTGGGAAGCAGAAAAAAGATTAACAGGCGCGAAGTACTTTCTACGTTGGGAAAAGC
>CADEEU010000037.1 GCA_902826385.1 uncultured Acidobacteriota bacterium
GCACGCACGTCGATGCGCCGAACCATTTCATCGACGGCACTCGCCGCGTTCACGAGCTTGATCCGGCAAAGCTGGTTGGGCCGTGCCGCGTTGTCGCGGTTCCGGAAGATGTCGTGGCGATCGAGCCGGAGCACGTCGGAAGTGTCGATGGCGTCGAGCGCGTCCTTTTCAAAACACGCAATTCGCAATTCTGGTCCGAGCCGGAACGCGGTTTCCGCAAAGATTTCACATACATCACGCCGGCGACCGCCAAATTACTGGTTGACAACAACATCGTGCTGGTCGGCATCGATTATCTTTCGATCGAAAAAAGCGGCTCGCCCGGCCATCCAGTCCACGTGACGCTGCTTGAAAAAGAGGTCGTTATTCTCGAGGGTGTCGATCTGCGTAAGATCGAGCCCGGCGATTACGATCTGATCTGCATGCCCTTAAAATATGAAGGTGGAGGCGGCGACGGTTCGCCTGCGAGGACGTTTCTGATCAAACGCTGATTCTTGTGTCTGTTCAAAAAGCATACGACCGGTGGTCCGCGACCTACGACAAAGTCGAAAATAAGACGCGCGATCTGGAAAAGCTTGCGTGCGAAACGGTACTTTCCACCAGTGCGTTCGATACGGTGATCGAGCTCGGCGGCGGCACCGGCAAGAATACTTCGTGGCTTACCGAACGCGCAAAGCACGTTTTATCGGTAGATCTGTCTGCTGAAATGCAGGCCGTTGCTAAGAAAAAAGTAACGACCTCAAACGTCGAGTTTAAGATCGGCGATGTAAATAGGAAATGGGATTTCGGCGTCTTGAATGCCGATCTCATAACGTGCTCGCTAATACTCGAACACATCGAGGACCTTGGTTTTGTCTTCGCCCAGGCGAAAAATCGTCTCAAACGCGGCGGCTGTTTTTACGTCTGCGAGCTGCATCCCTTTAAACAGTATTCCGGCAGCAAGGCCCGTTTTGAAACGGAAGGAGGCGTTCACGTGGTCGATTGTTTCGTCCACAACTTGACGGAATACACTGACGCCGCGATTGAAAATGATTTTTCGGTCGAACAGATTAAAGAGTGGTTCGATGACAACGACCGAACGCAAATTCCGAGACTTATTTCATTTCTTTTCCGCCGCCATTGATCTTGAACCTAACCAACGACAAAAACTACCGTAAACGCGTTTACGACCTTGTTCGCCAGATACCTAAAGGCCGCGTGATGACCTATGGCCAGATCGCCGCGATTCTTGGCGAAGGTTACACTGCACGCACAGTCGGTTACGTAATGCACGGCGCCGATGACGATGTTCCGTGGCAGCGGGTGATAAATTCCCAGGGCAAATGCTCGACCGGGCGCCTGACAATACCGATGAATCTGCAGCAGGAGATACTGGAGTCCGAAGGCATCGAGTTCAGCTCCGCCGGCAGATGCGACGTGAAAACGCTTGTCTGGTATCCCGTCGGTTTCGAGCCGGACGACGACGCACAGCCTTCCTTGCTTACTTAGTTCCAGTTACTTTGGCCTCGCCGTTTTAGAATTGCGCTCCCAAAACACTCCGTCCTCAAAACCCTGGATCGACTTATCCGTTTCCGCATCCAGCAGCCGTTTTGCCGCCAGGAGGCAGTAATTTTCATCCGACTCTATCGCGACAAAATCTCGGCCAAGCTTTTTTGCGGTCACCGCTGTTGTGCCGCTGCCGGCAAAAGGATCGAGGATCAAGTCGCCGGGATTCGTGCTGGCAAGGATGATCTTAGCGAGCAGCTTTTCGGGCTTTTGCGTCGGATGATCGGTATTTTCCGGCATTGACCAGAATGGCACCGTGATGTCGGTCCATATATTCGATGGGTGCGTGTCGCGGAAATTACCGCTTTCGTTCCAATCCTTCGGCTTGCCGTTCTCACGATAAGGCGCAAGTACGCGGCGACGCTGCTTTACGGCGTTGAGGTTGAAGGTGTATTCGTCAGACACGGTAAAAAACCAAATGTCCTCGGCGGCGTTCTTCCAGTTCGCTTTCGCCCCACGGCCTTTTTCGCGTTCCCACGTGATGCGGCTGCGCAGTTTGAAATACTTCGTGCCAGCACACTGAATTGCGGCCGACGACCGCCAGTCGCCGCAGATGTAAACGCTTGCGGTATTTTTCAAAAGCGGAACACAGAGCTTTAGCCACGAATTTAGCCAGTCTTCATACTGTTCGTCCGAGGTTTGTTTGAACTTGCTGCCGCCAAAATCTTTGTTCAGGTTGTATGGCGGATCGGCGAAGAGCAGGTCGAAGCTTGCGGCCGGAAGCCTATCAAAGACGGCGAAAGCGTCACAGCAAATTATTTTGTTCAGCCAGTCCGACGAAGGGTCGCGGATTATTCGGGACGAGCACTCGATGGCGTCCTTCATCGAAACGCTGATTGTGCGATTGCGCGGAGCTTTAGTTTTTACGGGCATAAAGCCTTACTTCGATTTTTTAGGCGGCAGGAAATTCTGTCCGTTTATGACCGATCTGCCTGTTTTGCTTTCGAGTTCGCGTCGGGCTTGTTTTGCGATGCGACCGCCTTTCTTCGACGCGGTCTTGTTCTCGTCCATTCCGGTCGCGTTTGCCGATTCGGCAATTTGACGTGTTGAAAGCTCGGCCAGAGCGGTGAAGATCAACTCGGCCTCGCTCATGTGATCGCGCAAATTCTGGCTTTTCAATCCCTTGAGTTTCTTGTGTTCCTGCACGGTCAAATCCGCCCATTCCGTGTGGATAATATTGGTCAGGATCGCGAACTCCTCGCCTTCCTTTACTTCATGATCTTTCCAATAGTCAGTGAGCTTGTTTCGGGTTTCCTGCCCCATCATTCGCTGCTGTATCCATTTTTCACTGCGGCCGTGTTTTTGCCAGTTCTCGCGGGCACGGTTTACCGACCGCTCCGGGTCGGCCAGCTCCTGCATCCGCTCATAGCCGACCTTTGCAAGCCAAAGCTTAATGGGCTCTGCTTTGGGGCTCGGGACCGACTGAATAAGGCGTAAAAGCGTTTCTGGATCGGCTGCGTCGGTAAGCCTCATTTTTCCGTCGTTCGCAAGCATTTTCAACTGGTGACAATTTGTCACCGTTTCACTTCCTTCGTTCTTCAGACGCTCTTTCAGTTTATTCCAATACTTTCTAGCAACCTGGAAATCAGGCTGCTGCGTCAGGACCTGGATGATATCAACAACCGAAAAATACCAGGTTTCGGTGGATTCATCATATATCCGTCTTATCTTGTGACCTTCGAAGATTGTGAGGTTTTGTTCCATACTTGGTACTATAGAGTATCGGTAAAAACGATATAGCAAGTAAGGTCTTCGGTCAAAAATGACAGTACGATTCAAAAGTCGGGGCGGTGCGGGCTGCTTCCTTGACCGTCAAAATAGCGCGTGCTAATCTCTAATGTTTTGAGCATCGCACGGTTTTTGCTCGGTATTTTCAGAGAATTTTATCAATAATCTTATGTTCCTGCTGGCTCTTGCCGAACAGTCCATTCAGCTCTTTCCGGACGGTACGCTCTTCATTCACATTGCATTGATCCTGATCATGATCTGGGTGCTGAACCGCACTTTTTTCCGGCCGATCAACAAGGTGATCGAGGCCCGCGAAAAGCACAAGGGCGGTGCCGGCGGCGAGGCTGAGACGATCTTGTCGGATGTTGCCGAAAAGGAAGGCCGCTATACCAAATCGATGCTTGAAGCCCGCAGTGAAGGGTACGAGATGATAGAAAAGCAGCGTGCTGCGGCTGTCGCGGAACGCCAGGCGAAAGTTGCACGGGCAAAAGAAGAAACTGCCCGAGCTTTCACCGAGCAGAAAGCTGAGCTCGAAACGCAGACCGCGACGGCTCGCGCAACTATTGCGACAGAAGCCGAAAAAATGGCTGACAAGATCGCCGCGAATATTCTTAAGGTTTAAATGTAGAACAGGCCGCCTGAAGGCGGCGTTCCAACAGATATGTTTGCATTCTTTTTTGACCTAGGTTTGATCCTGCTCGCGGCCGGCGGTAGCGGCGGCGAAGGCGGATTTACCGCGTTTTACAATAAGTACCTGAACTATCCAGGCTTTGAGGCGTGGAAGTTTGTCAACCTTGCCATCTTTGTCGGTCTTCTGATCTACCTCGTAAAGAAACCTCTCAGCGAGGCCTTCAAAACAAAACGCGACGCCATCCGCGCCGAACTAATTAAGGCCGAGGAAGAAAAACAGGGCGCGTTGAAGCAGTTGACATCCGCCGAAGCAAAACTTGCCGGCCTCGAGAACGAAAAGGCTGCGGTGTTGAAAAAAGCCGAGCAAGAAGCCGAAGCCGAAGCACGCAGGCTTGCCGAACAAGCCGACCTGGACGTGCAGCGTTTACAGGAGCAAACAGGCGGTGAGATATCGCGGCTTCAAAAGCTGACGATGGTTCAACTGCGTCGGTTCTCGGCCGAAGAAAGCATTCGCCTGGCAGAAGAGAAGCTGCGTGCCCAGATAGACACGGCGAAAGATTCACAGCTGGTTAAAGGCGGCATTGCATCGATCGGAGGTTTGAACCACAAATGAGCGTTGAAACCGTTGCACGCCGCTATGCTGTCGCCCTGGCTGATGTCGTCACAAAATCGGGCGAAACCGAAACCGTTAGAACGGAACTGCGATCGTGGGAAGCGATGATGAAAGCGAGTGCGGAACTTACCGCCGTTTTCGCAAATCCCGCCATTGCTCACATCGATAAGGAAAGTATTTTAAACAAGCTTATCGCCAAGGCACAGCCAAGCCGCACGACCGCTAATTTTTTGAAGGTCCTTCTACGCAATGGCAGGCTTACCGAGCTTAGCGAGATCAACACGCGGTTCGAAGTCGAGATGGAAACGCGTAGCGGAAATGTGGTCGCTAAAGTTACATCCGCCCGCGAACTGACTGACAGCGAAAAGGCCGAACTCAACGCTAACCTCGCCAAGCTTACGGGCAAACAGATAAAACCGGCATACACGGTTGATAACGGGATTATCGGCGGTGTCGTTACACAAATCGGATCGACGGTCTATGACGGCTCGGTCAAAACGCAGTTGGAGAACCTACGAGAACAGATGACCTCGGCGTAGAGTCGTTATGGGTGTTTTTAGTGATAGCTGCCATGAAAAAATGTGGCTCTTGTTTAAGAACCATGGCCACGAGGTCGGAAGTGAGTACACCGGCCCCGGGAAGGAAGGCAAGCAGAAAACAAATTGTATTATCTATGTCAGCAACGTCTTAATCTATGCGTGTGAAAAGGCTGGCTTCAGAACGTATATCCCTAAAATAAAGCAGTTAGGAATTGATAAGCAAGATGGATCGGCATTGGCGAAATGGTTGCTAGATTATGCGAATTGGAAAGTCCATTATTGGAATCAGGATGTAACATATAAAGGTGATGGGAACGAGCATGGGTGGAGTTATAAACGGTTATTGGATACTAAGCGTTACCTTCCTGATAACGCCAGGGTCAACTTGGCTGCCGGTGGGATGATTGTAGACTACAATACACGAGTTAAAACTAAGCGTGTTTGGTACTCGACTCCGGTTTCCGTTCCGACTTTGCCTGTGACGGTTCCAATTCCCACCTACATTGATGTTTCGACAGAAAATACCGAGATTCTTCGAAAACTTTACCAGTTGAAGTTCGCCTACGGAATTGCCCGTGGTGCCACTCATACGTTTTTGTTTTCATTCGGCGATGTTTTTGAAGTGCACTGGGACAGCATAGGGGCGGGATTGTATGGCAGCGTGCCCTTCAAGACCTACCCGTGGCTTTCGGGGGCGTTACTTGTTCCGCCGGATCAGTGGTTCAGTTCGGATGAGATTAAGGCGAGGTAGAAATGAAAAGTTGTTTGATAATTGGCATTTTTTTGCTGGCCTCGTTCTCCGGTTATTGCCAATCACCCGAATCTGCCAAATCAATAGATCAGGTTATAGTTCTCGAAAAGAGAGAGAATCAAAAATACGGGTTGACGGCAACTTTTTACGGATTGACCTATCGTTACGGAGAGAATGACGAACTTCAAGGGAAAATGATCGGGTACGTTATTTTCCGGGACAATAAAACCGGCCAGGAAGCTCGATACAAGCCGACCGGAAGGACTAACAATGATTCGACAGGACCTGAAAGTATAGGTACCCCTGGGTTTTATGTTACCGAAGTGTTTTCTCCCGACGAGGAATACATAGTTCTGCCTGTCCACGAGTTTGACGGTTTTGCAGTTTTCGAATCAAAGCAAGCTCTTGAGACGATCAAAGTTAACAGGTATTTTGACACGATCAAGGTTGGCGGGAGCGGCGGCGGTTGGTTTTATCATAAGTTTGAAAAGTGGAACGACGATTCAACGTTCAGCTTCCGGGCCGGACTATACGGCGATATGTTTGCATTTAGATATAGTATCGAAAAACACGAACTTTATTGTTACAGAGAAGGGTGTGAGCGGCTCCAAATCGGTGTGAATGGCAAAGGCAAGATAAAACCCACAAAAATGGGTGATATAGCTCCGACAAAAGTGCGCTAAGAAAGAGAAATTTAAAATTAGACTTAAGATTATGGAAGCAATTAAAGCAAACGAGATTAACGAGATTATCCGAGCGCAGATCGAGAACTTCGACGCGAGCATGACGGTCGACGAGGTCGGCACGGTAATCAAGGTCGGCGACGGTATCGCCGAAATTCACGGCCTGGAAAAGGTAATGGCCGGCGAACTGCTCGAGTTTCCTCATGCCGTTCGCGGGCTTGCGCTGAACCTTGAAGAAGACAAGGTCGGCACGGTGCTGTTCGGCGACTTTCAGAAGATCATGGAAGGCGACGAAGTAAAACGAACTCGCAAGATCATGAGCGTGCCGGTCGGTGACGCAATGATCGGACGCGTTGTCGATGCACTTGGAAATGCTATCGATGGCAAGGGCGACATCGTTACCGACACCTTCTTTCCGGTCGAGCGTATCGCTCCCGGCATCATCGACCGCCAGCCGGTGAAGGAGCCGCTTCAGACCGGTTTGAAAGCAATCGATGCCATGGTGCCGATCGGCCGCGGCCAGCGTGAGCTGATCATCGGCGACCGCCAGACGGGCAAAACGGCCGTCGCGATCGACACGATCATCAACCAGAAAGGCAAGGACGTGATCTGCGTTTACGTCGCGATCGGGCAAAAGGCGTCGACCGTGGCGCAAGTTGTAAAGAAGCTGGAAGATTACGGCGCGATGGATTACACCGTCGTCGTATCGGCCACGGCTTCCGATCCTGCGGCCATGCAGTTCCTCGCTCCTTACTCGGGATGCGCCATCGGCGAATACTTTCGCGACAACGGCCGCCACGCTTTGACCATCTACGACGATCTTTCGAAGCAGGCTGCCGCGTACCGCGAGATCTCGCTGCTTCTGAGACGCCCGCCGGGCCGCGAGGCTTATCCGGGTGACGTTTTCTACTTGCACTCACGCTTGCTTGAACGCGCGGCAAAAATGTCGGATGCTCGCGGCGGCGGTTCGCTGACGAGCTTGCCGATCATCGAAACACAGGCCGGCGACATTTCTGCCTACATCCCGACAAACGTGATCTCGATCACCGACGGACAGATCTTCCTGGAATCCGACCTGTTCAACTCCGGCGTTCGTCCCGCGATCAACGTGGGTAACTCGGTTTCTCGCGTGGGCGGTTCGGCACAGATCAAGGC
Organism: uncultured Acidobacteriota bacterium; assembly: GCA_902826385.1. GTDB lineage: Bacteria > Acidobacteriota > Blastocatellia > Pyrinomonadales > Pyrinomonadaceae > OLB17. The sequence continues at coordinate 7,645 of CADEEU010000037.1, forward strand.
GATGAAGCAGGTTGCTGGTACCCTGCGTATCGACCTTGCACAGTTCCGCGAGCTGGCGGCGTTCGCACAGTTCGGTTCGGACCTCGACAAATCGACCCAGGACCAGCTTGAACGCGGAAAACGCCTGACAGAAATTCTGAAACAGGGACAGTACCAGCCGATGGAAGTCGAAAAACAGGTGCTCATTATCTGGACCGTGACCAACGGCCTGGCCGATGACATCGCGGTCGAGGACCTCAAAAAGTTCGAAGAAGACCTGACCGGTTTCATGGAAAAATCGCACCCCGGCGTTCTGAACACGATGCGTGAGAAGAAGTCGATCGACGACGATCTGAAAGCTTCGATGAAAGAAGCGGTCGAAGATTTCAAGGCAACGCGTTGGAACACGGGCGAGGCGGGAGCGGTTGGAGCTGGAGCGTAAGGTATAATGAAGGCATGAACGAGCGAGTACAGATATATACCGATGAAGAAGGCAACAAAAGCTCGGTAATCGTTCCTTACTCTGATTGGGCAAATCTGAAGTCACGGGTAAAATTGCTCGAAAAGAAGCTAAAAGTCTTTGCCAACATCCGTGACGCGAGGCACGAGGTAGCGGAGGCTCGCAAGTCGGGGCGAAAGTTGCAGAGTCTTTCGTCGTTTATTGATGAGAGTAGAGATTAGTGTAACCGAGGTCTTTAAAAAGGCCGCTCGACCATTGATCAAAAGGTATCGTTCCTTTCTCGATGATCTCGAGAGTCTTCAAGCAGAGTTGGTCGCCAAACCTGAATCGGGCGTTTCACTCGGACAAGGCCTTTACAAAGTAAGATTGCGAATCAGGAGCAAGCGAAAAGGCAAAAGCGGCGGAGCGAGAGTGATCACTCTGGTCGAAATATCACAGAAAGATTCGGGCGGCTTTAAATCGAAGGTAGTAAATTTGCTCACGGTATATGACAAGAGCGAGCAAGCGGACATAACTGATCGAGAGCTGAGGACCCTGATTGATAAGTTCTAGTTACCCAAATTTTGGATTGAACAATGGCTAGTTTGTTAGACATGCGCCGACGGATCAAGTCGGTTAAAAACACACAGCAGATCACCAAGGCGATGAAAATGGTGGCGGCGGCGAAATTGAAACGTGCGCAAGATCGCGTCACGGCGTCGCGACCTTTTGCCGGCAAGATGTCGGACGTGCTTGGCGGTCTGAGTGCGAAGGTGGCGGACGAGTTTTCGCATCCGCTGCTTGATGAGCGAGGCGATGAAAAATATCTCGTTGTGTTGATCAGTGCCGATAAAGGGCTCGCGGGAGCGTTCAACGCGAACGTGATAAAGGCGACACAAGGCTTCTTGAAAGAGAACTCCGGCAAAACGACGACGATGATGCCAGTGGGCCGCAAAGGTCGCGACTTTTTCAAACGCCGCCAGGTTGAATTCGCCGACGAATACATCGGCTTGACCGGCAGTGGTCAGGTAAATCACACCGACGCCGTCGAGATCGCGAACAAGATAATCAAAACGTTTACCGAAGACGAGACGATCGACAAGGTGTTCATCGTTTTCACCGAATTCAAGACCGTGCTTTCGCAAAAACCTGTGATCGAACAGCTTTTGCCGATTCCGCGAACTGCGGTCGATGACGACGGTGCGGCCGGTCCGCAGGCAGAATATATTTACGAACAACCCGCATCCGAAATTTTCGGCCGCCTGCTGCCGAAACAAGTTGAGACGCAGATCTACAAGGGAATGCTAGAGTCGGTCGCTTCGGAGCAAGGCTCGCGAATGACGGCGATGGACTCGGCTTCAAAAAACGCCGGCGAGTTGATCGACACGCTCACGCTGAACATGAACCGCATCCGCCAGGCTGCGATCACGAAGGAAATTATCGAAGTCGTCTCCGGAGCCGCGGCGGCCTAAGGTTCGATATCTATGACTTTTGGCTTTGCATAAGCACAATAATCAAGCAAACGCTGACTCGGCAGTTCAACGGCAAATGCGGCGCGGGCGATTTTTCGCATACGCGCCGCTTGTTGTTTGGGTGGCCGTAATTTTGTTTCTCGGCAGCGGATCGGGATCCATGGCCCAGACCTCACGGTTTATAAAGCCGCTGATCGAGTTTTTCTTCCCCGACGCCTCGCCCGACACTTTCCTGCTCGTCCACGCATTCATCCGAAAAGCCGCGCATTTTGTCGAATACGCAATCCTGGCTTTTCTGGCCGCACGAGCTTTCTCTAATTCGCCCGAACTGACTCTGCGAAAATTCTGGATACCGTTTTCGTTCGCCGCTGTATGCATAGTGGCAGGCACGGATGAAATAAACCAAAGTTTCCAAAGTTCGCGAACGAGTTCAGGTTGGGATGTACTTCTAGATATCGGAGGCGGCGCGTTTGCTCTGGCAGTATTTGCTACAAATAGAAAAAGAAGGAGACAGCCGGACCTTAAAAGCACGGCGCCCCAATTTTCGAAATAAGTTAAAAGTAACAGGTAAGAAGTGATAGCTGCCTTTCGATCTTCCGCTATCACTTTTCACCGATCATCTATCACATATTTCGGAGGCGGCAATTATCCGCTCAAGCTTTTTCACGGGCCTGCCGAACCAGTTCTGGTATAAGAACAGCTTCCGGCAGCGTCGGCCAATGTCGGACCGGCAATTCTTTCTTCATGGCTCGTACTTTCAACCTAAACGGGTTGAAGATCGAGCGGTAATAAAGCAGCCAAAAATCTTCCATTTCATCGGCGGCCGGTGCCATGCCTTCTTCGACCGGCGAGCTGAACGTGAGATCTTTTCTGTCCCAATTCGCACAGCCTTTCGGCGTCAGAATTGAAAACTTCATCGTACCAAAACGACGTGTGAAGAATGGCGTGGCACGCTCGACGGTAAAGTGCTGCGGCTCGTGCCAGGCGACGTAGATCTCTTTGCCTTCGCATTCCAAACGGCGAAATCGCACGAACGCGTGAAACTTGTGAACATCGCGCCGGATCGCTTTCTCCATCAACCGCGCGGCCCGCACATCGGCGTCGGATTCGATCTCCAGCAAATTGCGGTTTTCGTACGCGAGACGATAAAGAATGCGATAAAGCAGCGGCCATTTTTCGGCGGCGTCGTAACACGCCACGGCCGACGTCATTTTCACAAACTCTGCCGGAACGCTTAAATTTTTCAGAACGATATCAGGCTCGACCTGCGCTTCGAATAGCGCTGATTGAGTTTCGCTCGACCAAACAATATCGTTCGGCCTAACGCCCGCCAGCACCAGCCGCCGCGCCGTGCGCCGCCAGCTTTCGAAATCGTTTGTAACCGGAGCGCGTATCATCGACTGAATAGCATTAAATTGCCACTAGCTTTAGTTAGTGGTTGACGAAAAAAGATCGGCTCCAGCGGAGCCAAATGTTTGTAGAATAGCTCATATAAATCACCAAAATAGCTCCGAAGGAGCGACACGTTTGATCCGACAACTAAAGCACGTGCCGCTCCTTCCAGATCACATGCGTATCTAAATTTCCCCCGTAACAACCGAGACTTTCGATACGCCGGTGTCAAACAGCGACGGCTGCAGCTTTTGCGGCCGAAAACGGTCGAGAACGTAATTGCTGTCCAGCCGAAAAACGTCCGGGTTATGGTCGGCGGTCGTAATAAACCAGCGGGCACGGTTCATGCTGATCTTCAAGCGGATCAAATCTTCCAGCCGGATGCGGTGAAAGCGGCGAATTTTCAAAATCCGTTCAACGTTACGCACACCAACGCCCGGCACACGCAATAGCAAACTTTTCGAAGCACGATTTACGTCAACCGGAAACAGTGCTCGATGCCTTAACGCCCACGCCAGCTTCGGGTCTTTTTCGAGGTCGAGATTGCCGTTCTTCAATCCGGCCGCGATCTCGTGAGCAGAAAATCCGTAATGTCGGATCAGCCAATCGGCTTCATAAAGTCGATGCTCGCGCATCGGCGGCGTCGGGTCTTTGGCCAAATTCGGATCGGTGAATTGTGCGGGCGAAAATGCCGAATAGTAAACGCGACGGAGCAGAAACTTTTTGTAAAGCTCTTCTGCCTTTGTAAGGATCACGCCGTCGGTGCTTTCGCTGGCGCCTACGACGAGCTGCGTTGATTGCCCAGCACGTGCAAAGGCCGGAGCCTTATTCGAACATTTAGCATCGTCCTTAGCCTCGTCGATGCCGCCCTTTACCTCGGCCATCGTATCTTCGATCTCGCCGATCGATTTGTCCGGAGCAAGTTTGTCGAGATCATCCTGGACCGGCATCTCGATATTCGCACTTAAACGATCTGCATACTTTCCCGCCTGTCTGAGCAATTCGGGCGACGCACCCGGCACGGCCTTCAAATGAATGTAACCACCGAATTGCTCTTCCTCACGCAGCTTTTTCGCTACCAGAACAAGCTGCTCCATCGTGTAGTCGGCGCTCTGAATGATGCCGGAGCTAAGGAAAAGTCCTTCGATGTAGTTTCGTTTATAGAAATTCATCGTCAGGCTCACTACTTCTTCCGGCTTAAAACGCGCCCGCTGCACGTCCGACGATTTGCGGTTTATGCAATATGAGCAGTCCCAAATGCACACGTTTGTAAGGAGTAATTTCAAAAGCGAAATGCACCGCCCGTCCGGAGTGTAGCTGTGACAGATGCCCACCCCTTCCGTATTCCCGATGCCCTTCTCGGCCCGCTTACGATGCGAGCCGCTCGATGCGCACGATGCATCGTATTTAGCCGCGTCAGCCAAAATTTCAAGCTTGCGTTTGAGATCGATCATTAAAATCAGCGTATCATACGGGCAGACTCAGCACAATGTTTCTTATACGAAACACGCCAGCGGCGAAATCTAAAGGCAGAGCAATAAGCTCGGTCCAGCAATTTGCTGGCTTGTACCTTGTGCTCGTTAAATAATTTTCCGTCAGGGAACCTTTTCGCGACTTGCGGTGTCTAAGCAGGAAAACCCTGCAGAGTTTTTGCCGATTTAAGTTCACCACAACCGGAGATTTATTATGCGAAAAGCGATCTTCTTTTTGCTGGCAATAGCTTTGCCTAGCGTTGGCATATTTGCTCAGAGTACGACTCAGGGCACTCTCTACGCCGTCACGAAAAAGGGCGCCGACCTGGGCTCGTGTCCGTTGAAAAGCACTTCCGTTCGGGCCGACATCAGCGGATTTCTGGCCCGCGTCAATGTGCGGCAGGAGTTTGAAAATTCTTTCACCGAACCGATCGAAGCGGTCTATACTTTCCCGCTTTCACAGAACGGAGCGGTCGATGACATGACCATGACCATCGGCACGCGCATCGTCCGCGGCAAGATAATGAAACGCGAAGAGGCCCGCGCCACGTATGAGGCTGCAAAGGCCGCGGGACAAGTCGCCAGCCTGCTCGATCAGGAGCGGCCCAATATTTTTACCCAGGCCGTCGCCAACATAATGCCGGGCGAAAAGGTCGTCATCGAGATCAGCTATGTCGAGACGCTCAAGTACGAAGACGGCGCATACGAATTCGTTTTCCCGATGACCGTCGGCCCGCGATACATGCCGCAATCCGGCTCGGTAATGGACGCAAGTAAGATCAAGCCGCAGACAGTCGATGCCGAACGCACCGGCCACGACATTTCGGTAGAGGTCAATCTTAACGCCGGCGTACCGGTCGAGGCCGTCCGCTCCGCATCGCATCAAATCGCGCAGACCAACTTTTCACCGAGTAAATCAAAGGTCACGCTTCAGGGTGAAAAGGTCATCCCGAACAAGGACTTTGTTCTCCGTTACGATGTCACGGGCAAACGCCTGGAAGACGGCGTGCTTGCCCATCGCGATAAACGCGGCGGATTTTTTATGCTCATGCTTCAGCCGCCGGACACGGTCGCCCCCGAAGACCGCACACCAAAGGAGATAATCTTTGTGCTCGACACTTTCCGGGTCGATGTCCGGTTTCCCGATAGAAAAAGCGAAAGAGGCGATGAAGCTTTCGCTCGATAATCTCTACCCCGAAGACACGTTCAACCTGATCACTTTCGCGGGTGACACTCACGTTTTGTTCGAAAAACCCGTTCCCGCAACACAGGCAAATCTCGAACGTGCCCAGGCATTTCTCGCCACCCGTGAAGGCGGCGGCGGGACCGAAATGATGAAGGCGATCAAGGCCGCCCTCGACCCGTCCGATTCGCAGGAGCATCTCCGAATCGTCTGTTTCATGACCGACGCCTTTATCGGCAACGACGACGAGATCATCGCCGAGATCCAAAAACATCCAAAGGCGCGCGTGTTTTCGTTCGGCATCGGCAGCTCGGTCAACCGTGCCCTGCTCGACAAAATGGCCGAAGCCGGAAACGGCGAAGTGGAATACGTCGGCCTCGACGACGACGGCTCGAAAGCCGCGAAAAGATTCTACGAACGCGTCCGCACGCCAATGCTGACCGACCTTTCCATCGACTGGAACGGCATGCCCGTCGCCGACGTTTACCCCGGCAAGATCGGCGATCTTTTCTCCGCCAAACCCGTTGTCGTAAACGCCCGCTACACAAAGGGAGCATCCGGCACCATAAAGCTAAAAGGCAAAGTTGCCGGCCAGCCCTACGAACGCACCATCAACCTGACACTGCCCGAAAGCGAGTCGGCCAACGACGTGCTGGCAACACTCTGGGCCCGTCGCCGCGTTGATGAGCTGTCAATGGACGCACTGAAAGCAGGAGCAAACGCCACCGCCGTAAACAAACAAATCGAGGGCCTCGGCCTCGAATTCCGAATTCTTACATCGTTCACATCCTTCGTCGCCGTCGAGGAACAGATCGTAAACAATAACGGAACGCCAACCCGCGTCGAGGTCCCTGTCGCAATTCCCGAAGGCGTGAACCCTGAAATGGCGGGTGCAAGAAAAGCAGAAGAGAAAGATGCTCTTGCGATGGTTCCGGGGGCTGGACTAACTGGCGGTGGTGGCGGAGGTGGCGGAAAAGCCGCTCCTATCAGTAGCGGAGTATGGGGTACTCCAAATGCGAAGAGCGGCAATCTCTCTACCAGTCCTGGATCGAGCGGCGGAATGGGAACTGGAAGTGGCACCGGCATGGGAAGCGGCAGCGGAACAGGTGCTGGCTCTGGATCGGGTGACGGCTCCGGCAATGCAGCGGGGACCGTCAGCGCAACCGTCGAAGTAACGTCGGTCCCAGTCTCAGTTGACACGTCGCAAACTGCGATAAGCACGACCATCACCCGACAGGCTGTTCAAGAGTTACCGAAAGGCACTACTTTTAGTACCTTGCTCACGCTATCACCGGGCGCTCGACCGCAATCTTTGAACAAAGGTTTTCAGATCGACGGACAAAGCGGTTCCGAGAACACGTTTGTAATCGACGGGACCGAACTAACAGGCTTCCGCACGGGACGCGCCGGTCGCGACGACCGACCTGAGATCGAAGGTCGAGCGGTCGCCGTTGCCGAACCTATCTATCCGGACGAGGCCAAAGCGAAAAATGCCCTCGGCAAGGTCGCGGTCAACATCAAGGCCGACTCTACCGGAACTATCGTTTCGGCCAAAGCTGTTTCAGGTAACCCGCTTTTACGCGGCGCGGCCGAAGCGGCGGCGACGCTCTCAAAATTCGCACCGGCCTTTTCGAACGGGCGACCGGTAAGGTTGTCCGGAACCATCCTCTACCACTTCAGGTCGGCCGACGAAGTGAACGTTTTCCTCCGCAGGATGAAGGCCGAACCGCTTACCGCCGCCGACCGAAAAACGCTCGCTCTCGGCGAAAAACTGCACACGTGGATCTACGCCGTCGTGATGCGTCTGAAAACCGCTGATGCCGCCCCTTTGCCAAACGAAGCGTCGTTCATAAGCGAAGGAAAAGCCGCGGTCAAGGTCGTCCTCAAATCTCGCTCGCCCGCCGCCGTGGCAAAACTGAAAGCCCTCGGTTTCGAGTTCGAAGCCGGCCGAAAAACAGCAACTCTCTCCGGCCGCATCCCAATCGAAAAACTGGCCGCGATAGCAGCGATCAATCAGGTCACTTACGTCATGCCGGCAAACTGACCGGCGAGAAAAAACTCCCACAAACAAAGCCGCGTCCGAGCAATCCG
>CADEEU010000038.1:0-8653 GCA_902826385.1 uncultured Acidobacteriota bacterium
GAACCATGCTTCGCACATTGATACCGGGCTAGTGAAAAAAGCTCTGGGAACGGACGTAGCCGAGCAGACGGTCGCCGTCGCAGCGGCGGATTACTGGTTCGATACCAAGTACAAGCGGGCGTATATGAACAACTTTACGACGCTCGTTCCGATCGAACGTACAGGTTCCCTGAGGCAATCGCTGCGGCATGTCACGCAGATATTGCACGAGGGCTACAATGCCCTAATCTTCCCTGAAGGAACGCGTTCGACGACAGGCGAAATCGCCGAATTCAAGCCTGTTATCGGCTACCTTGCTTTAAATCAAAAGATTGGGATTCTGCCGATCTATTTATGGGGCACCTTTGAGGCGTATCCGAAGGGCATGACGATTCCGAAGCGAAAGAGTATCGGTGCAAAAGTAGGGGCAAAGATTGGCAGATTTCTATCGTATGAAGAACTTCGCGACATGACCGAGGGTGTTCCGAACACCGAAGCCTATCGCCTTATCGCTGCTCGTGTTCAGCATGAAGTAGAGAACATGCGTGATGGAAAGCGAGATAAATTCGACGTTGCGGCGGTGCGGAAAGCGTGGAAAGCCGAACGGAGAAGATCGCGAAAGCAGGAACCGGTCATCGATGAGTAAAATGCCGCCCGAACGTTCAAAAACGCAACGTCAGTTTTGGAAACCATACCGACAAGAAAGACGTAAAAATCTTCATTATGAAAATCGTAAAGGCCTATCTTCTCGTTTTTACATTGGTTCTGTCATTCATCGCAACCCCCGCTCAAAGGTCGACGAACGGAACATTAAAGATCGATTTTGAAAAGTTCACGCTTGCGAACGGATTGGACGTCGTCTTTCACATCGACCGTTCCGATCCGGTCGTGGCTGTCTCGTTGACGGCTCATGTCGGCTCGGCGAGAGAGAAAGCCGGGCGGACTGGATTTGCTCATATGTTTGAGCATTTGCTGTTTCTGGAATCGGAAAATTTGGGTAAAGGCGGGCTAGACAAGCTGACAGCGAGGATCGGTGGTTCGGGTGCCAATGGATCAACGAATCGCGACCGCACGAATTACTTGCAAACAGTGCCAAAAGACGCGCTCGAAAAAATGCTCTGGGCCGAGGCCGATAAACTCGGTTGGTTCATAAATACGGTGACCGATCCGGTCCTGGCGAAGGAAAAACAGGTCGTCAAGAATGAGAAGCGGCAGAGCGGTGACAACCAGCCGTACGGACACACGCAGTACGTGATCGATAAGGCCCTTTATCCTGAAGATCATCCGTACAACTGGCAGGTTATCGGCTCACTGGAAGATCTGCAAAATGCCGAGCTTGAGGACGTGAAGGAATTTTTTCGCCGCTGGTACGTTCCGAACAATGTGACCCTGACCGTCGCCGGGGATTTCGATTCAGTACAGGCTAAGAAATGGGTTGAAAAATACTTCAGCGAGATAAAACGCGGTGAAGAAGTGCAGTCTCTTGCCAAAAGGCCGGGTGTTGTGACGGAAACGAAGAAGTTTTATCACGAGGATAATTTTGCTCGCCTGCCCGAATTGACGATGGCCTGGCCGACGGTTGAGCAATATCATCCGGACGAAGCCGCTTTGGATGTTCTGACGACTTATTTGACCCGCGGAAAAAAGGCTCCTTTTTATCAGGTCATCGTCGAAGAAAATAAATTGGCCCCGGGCGCAAACATGTTCAATTATGCCTCCGAGCTGGCTGGCCAGACACACCTAGTCGTCAGGGCGTTTACAGATAAAGACCTTGATGAGGTTGCCGGTGCCGTCAGCGAAGCATTCGCCAGATTTGAAAAAGACGGCATCTCACAAAAGGACCTCGATCGCATTAAGGCGGGGCAGGAGACTCAGTTTTACAACTCGCTCTCGAGCGTCCTAGGCAAAGGCGTGCAGTTGACTCAGTGCAACATTTTTGCGGGTGATCCGGGATGCATCGAAAAAGACATCCAGGGCATTCTGGCGGTGACGCCCGCGGACGTAACACGCGTTTACGAGAAATACATCAGGGGCAAAAATTTCGTTGCGACAAGTTTTGTCCCAAAAGGCAAAGTCGGTTTGGCTTTGGAAGGATCAAAGAAGGCCGACGTTGTCGAAGAGAAAATCGTTCAAGGAGCAGAGGACGCGGTCGATCCTTCCATTAAGGCATCTTACGAAAAAACGCCTTCCACATTCGATCGCGGCGTCGAACCGCCTTACGGGCCTGCTCCGGCTGTAAAGGTTCCGGCGGTGTGGGAAAGCAAACTGTCGAACGGAATGCGCGTGTACGGAATCCAAAATACCGAAGTACCGCTCGTTCAGTTCGAGATAGCAATAGACGGCGGTCTGCTTGTCGAGGACATCAACAGGGTTGGAGTTTCTAACCTGCTCGCCCGCATGATGACACAAGGGACCGCCAGAAAAACGCCGCAAGAGCTGGAGGAAGCGATCCAACAACTGGGGGCGTCGATAAATGTGTTTGCCGGCACCGAGGAAATCCGGATCGGAGTCAACACGCTTGCTAAGAATTACGATGCAACGATCACGCTGGTCGAAGAGATCCTGCTCGAACCACGGTGGGACGCGAAAGAGTTCGACCTCGCAAAACAGAGCGTTACCGCACAGATTCGTCAGCTCGACGCAAACCCGAACGCCATCGCCCAGCGTGAGTACAACGCATTGATCTATCGCAAGGGGAATATTCGATCGAGGAACATTCTGGGAACGCTGGAATCTGTTGGAGCGATCACGATAGGCGATCTTAAAAGCTATTACGCGAAAAATATTTCGCCGTCGGTCGCGCGGATGCACGTTGTCGGCGCGATTGATAAGGCGAAACTCACGAGCTCGCTGGGCGGGCTAAACAAACGTTGGACAGCCAAAAAAGTTGTCATTCCGTTCTTCAAGACCCCGACTCCGCCGGCCAAGGCCCAAGTTTATTTTTACGACGTACCAGGAGCGGTGCAGTCGGTATTGCGAATCGGCTATCCGGCGTTGGCGGCGACAGACAAGGATTTTTATCCTGCGACGGTTTCGAACTACATTCTGGGCGGCGGCGGCTTCGCATCTCAGCTCACCCAGCAGCTTCGCGAGGGTAAAGGCTACACTTACGGGATTGGTTCAGGCTTTTCCGGAACGACGAGCCCGGGCACGTTTACCATTTCCAGCGGGGTTCGGGCCAACGTGACGCTGGAATCGGTGCAGTTGGTAAAGAGCATCCTTCAAGACTACGGTCGTAACTTCTCTGACGCTGACCTTGCGACCACTCAAGGGTTCTTGATCAAAAGCAACGCCAGAGCATTTGAAACTGCGGGAGCCAAGCTCAACCTGCTCGACAATATCAGCAGCTATGGATGGCGGCCCGATTACGTCAAACAGCGCGAGCAGATCGTCAAGGCGATGACCGTCCCCCAGATCAGAGATGTATCGTCGCGTTACCTCGACCCGAAACGGTTGCTCCGGTTGGCGGTCGTTGATGCTAAGACTCAGTTGCCCCGGTTGAAGGAACTTGGTTTTGGGGAGCCTGTTCTGCTTAATAAGTAAGTCTCAGTTCCGGAATAGCGAATAACGAAAGGGTTTAAGGAATAGCGATTCGTTAGGCCGAAGAATTCATTCATCACTATGACCTCTGCATCGGAACCTAGTGGCTGCCTCGCCTTAAGATTCTTTGCTTCTGTGGCATTGATCGTGTCCGCATTTGTCATTGCGGTTCCTGCACAAGCGGTGGACAGAAAACTGCTGACGGAGCAGGTGAAGGGCGAGTTCACGCACGCCTGGAATGGTTACAAGAAACATGCATGGGGCAATGACGACCTCAAACCGTTGAGCAAATCTTTCCACAACTGGTACGCCGAGCCGCTATTGATGACGCCGGTCGATGCGTTGGACACGATGTATTTGATGGGCATGAAGGCCGAGGCAGATGCTACGCGGAAATACATCACGGATACGCTGAAATTTGATAAGGATATATACGTCCAGAACTTTGAAATAACGATCCGAATTCTCGGCGGCCTGCTTTCGGCACATCAGTTAACCGGCGATAAAAAGCTGCTCGCTATGGCGGAAGATTTGGGAACGCGGCTACTGCCGGTTTTCGATTCACCGACCGGGCTGCCGTACAAAAATGTCAATCTCAAGACGGGTAAGACGCGCGGCGAGATATCGAATCCGGCGGAAACGGGAACACTGATCATCGAGTTCGGGACGCTTAGCAAGCTGACAGGAAAGCCGATCTTTTACGACAAGGCGAAACGTGCGTTAGTCGAAACATACAAACGCCGTTCACCGATCGGGCTGGTCGGTACGCGGATAAATGTCGAGACCGGTCAGTGGACAAACACCGGCAGCCATCTGAGCGCCGAGATCGATTCCTACTACGAATACTTGCTCAAATGCTCGATCCTTTTCGGCGACACCGATTGCCGGTCGATGTGGGAAGATTCGATCACGAAGATCAATACTTACCTCGCCGACGAAGGCGAGAACATGAGCAAGAAGAACGTCTCCGGACCGATTGTTATCGGCGAGTTGTGGTATGGCCATGCCGACATGAACACCGGAATGCGAACGGCGACGACGACAGGAGCTTTGGACGCGTTTTTCCCGGCGGTGCTGGCACTCGACGGCGATTTGAATCGAGCGAGAGCGTTACAAGATTCGATGTTCAAAATGTGGCAGGTCCACGGAATCGAGCCTGAGGTTTACAATTACAAGACAGGTAAAGTTGAACACGCCGGTTACCCGCTGAGGCCGGAGATAGTCGAGTCAACCTATTATCTTTATCAGTACACTAAAGACCCGAAATATCTGGTGATGGGTAAACGAATGTGGGAAGATTTCGTTAAGCATTGCCGAACGGACACAGGATACGCACATTTAAAGAGCGTCGTGACCAAAGAAAAATCGGACGCGATGCAGAGCTTTCTGTTTGCGGAAACTTTCAAGTATTTTTACCTGCTCTTTGCACCGGAGAATACCCTCGACTTTAAGATGGTCGTTTTTAACACGGAAGCTCACCCGATAAGGCGAACCTGGAAGTAGAAAGATCGCAGAACTACTCGCCCTTTAGCCTTAAAAATTTTAGTTTTCCTACCTGCAGCAAAACCGCATCGCCGGAGAGTTCGATCTCAGCGTTTGCCGCCGAGGCTTTTTCACCGTTTATTTTAACCCCGCCTTGTTCGATCAGCCGCCGGGCCTCGCCCTTTGACGCGGCGAGGTCGGTTTGGGCGAGCAGGTCAGCCAACCGATAACTTCCAGCCGCAATGACAGACTCTTCCACTTTGTCCGGAATCTCTTTTTTGACGAAACGCCGGTTGAACTCTTCTTCAGCCTCTGCGGCAGCGGACTCGGAATGAAAATCCCTGATTAGCAGCTTGGCAAGTGCGACCTTTGCATTTCTCGGATTTTCCGACCCAGTTTCGCACCTTGACCTGAGAGCGGAAATATCGGCAATACTCGTGTCCGTTAAAAGCTCATAGTAACGCCACATCAGATCGTCCGAGATAGACATAACTTTGCCGAACATCTCATTCGGCGGCTCGTCGATGCCGATGTAGTTGTCGAGCGATTTCGACATTTTGTTCACGCCGTCCAGCCCTTCGAGCAGCGGCGTTGTGAGAATGACCTGCGGTTCCTGTTCATACTCGCGCTGAAGATTACGGCCCATAAGCAGGTTGAACTTTTGATCCGTCCCGCCGAGTTCTACGTCTGCTTCGAGGGCGACGGAATCGTATCCCTGCACCAGGGGATAAAGCAGTTCGTGCAGCGATATCGGTTTTTCTTCATTGAGGCGTTTTGTAAAATCGTCGCGCTCCAAAATCTGACGGACCGTCGTTTTTGCGCACAGCTTGATAAAATCGGCGGCGCCGAATTTGTCCATCCACTCTCCGTTAAAACGCAGTTCCGTCTTTTCGGGATCGAGCAGTTTGAACATCTGCCGTTTGTACGTTTCGGCATTTGCGTTCACTTCTTCGCGTGAAAGCGGCGGCCGTGTAACGTTCTTGCCGGACGGATCACCGATCATTCCCGTAAAATCGCCGATCAAAAAAATCACTGTGTGCCCTAAATCCTGAAAAGCTTTCAGTTTGCGGATGACTACCGTGTGCCCGACGTGTATGTCCGGAGCGGTCGGGTCAAGGCCGAGCTTGATCCGCAGCGGCTTGCCGGTTTTCGCGGACCGCTCAAGCTTGGCACGCATATCTTCGTCTCGGATCACGTCAACCGTACCTTTTTTCAGGAGCGCAAGCTGTTCGTCAATTGTCATAAGCAGTTAATTCTACGGAAACGGCGAGGGTTTTTCTAGCGGGATGAATGTATTGCCTCGCGTACGACCCAAAATCGAGGCCGACGCGAAAAAATTGTGATTTCGATGTAAGAAATCGGATAAAAAAATCAATACAGGTTAGAGGGCATGAATGACGGGCCGAATTTTCGAGGAATTTTGGGTTTGCCCACACGAAAACCGGAACGACTGTCTCCCACACATTTGTCGCTTCGGTAGGAAATTTACCCTTGCCGGGGAGTTTCCCACGTATTAGGAATCGGTGCTAGAGTTTGCCCCTGCCACAGCAAACTCTTTCAACTCCCACCCGATTCCAACCTATTGAAAGTTCGCCGCGGCCTCCCACATTAATTGCCGGATCTCCGGCACACGACTGCCGCGGCCGTCGCTCCCACGGCGCGCGCCGACAACCAGGACCGGTGAGAGCGAGTCTTGCGAAAGAAATTCCACGGACAGTTTGGGCACCGGCGCCCGTCGGCGTTTCTAGACATTACAAAACATTCAGTTATAGTCGAATCCCCTGGTTATATGGACAAATCTTACTTTGTTACCTAAAACTCGAAACGCATACCAAGTCGAATTTGCCGAGGCCTCAATGATCGAGATGGAACTAGGAAACCTTCCCGCAATTCTTCGAGCTGATCTGGTGTGGGTGAGGCTGATACAGCCGCAAAATTGATAAATTCTGCGCCAAAGCTGAATACCGTGGCATTAAAAATATTGTCGAACTCAATCTGAGGTCTAAGCCTGAACCGTTCGCCGAAGTTGAAGGGACGGCTGACATTAAGATCAAAAATGAACTGAGACGGCCCGCGACCGGCATTTCTAGGTAAATTTCCCCCTCTGCCAATTGGTGCGAGCGTAAATGCACGAACAAGATCCAGGTTCAGCGGGTCAGTGACATTCCGCCAGACAATGTTCGAGGGCAGCCCGACGAAGTCAGGACGGTCACTGTTCACGTCATCCAGATTTCGGTCGTCCGCTGTCTCTCCGCCATTCGAAATGTTGAAGGGCGCACTCGAACCCATACGAAGGATCGGCGAGAAGCGCAGCTTTCCAATCCAATACGGCGTATCGAAAACCCCGGAAAGGGCAACTCGATGACGGCGATCAAGTAAACTGCGTGATCGCTCGGACGTAAAATCACCGGCAATTTGAGCCGACGAAGTGTTCACTATGCCATCGTCCTCCAACCGCGAGAGCGTGTACACAGCCCGCAGCGATGCTCCGAAGCCATTGCCTAATTTAGTGTACCGACGACGGAGTTCGAGAATAAGTCCCTGATACCAGCTGTTTCCGAGCGACCCAACCCGCTCGGTTTGTCCCGCAGATGGAGTTGGCCTCAACGTTGCCGCAATCGCCAAAGCTCTGCCGTAAGGTGTCGCCGCCGCTGTCGAAGGATTTTGGCTGTTCAGATTGTAGATTGTTGAACCGGCCGGCCCAGGACGTGAGTCCGGAGCGGCTATGCCAGCAAATTCGAAGCGGTTACTGCCTGTAGTGATTCCGTTCGCCAAGTAATCTGCGAGGTCCGTAAAACCGGCTGGAATAATAGGAGCATTGGTGTTGACCTCCCGCCATAGCCGAGCAGTACGGTTATAGGTAAGGTTTGCTTCAAATACATAGCCCTTAAATATTTCGCGCTCAAAACCAAGATTTGCCTGGTAGCTTTCCGGAATCTTCAAGGTCGGATCGAGGCTTCTAAAAAATGCGTTGTTATTCAGTCCGGCAGCGACATACTGCTGTACTAAAGGGCTGTCGGCGGTCAGAGTACCCGGAAACAGATCGCTTAGAGCCCGCAGATACACATCACGAGCGGCCCCGACCGTGGTCACGCGGTTAGTATCAAAAACGATTTCATTTTGGCCGCGCTGATAATCATCTACAGTTCTTAGCAAGACGCGGTTATAAAAAATACCCGCTCCGAAACGAATGACGCCCTTCCCATTACTGAACGGCGAGTACGCTATGCCGAGACGAGGTCCCCCGTTGTTGTTGTCGTCAACCACCTTCTCGCGCTCGTAGCGCACGCCGAAATTCAGTTGAAGTCGTGGTACTATCTGCCAGTCGTCTTGGACAAAAAATCCCGTGTAAGTGTTCGTCACTTCAGAGTCAGTAAAGAAGTTATGCCTGTATCTCGTAACACAGCCTCGCGGAAAGGAATTCACTCCTCCGCGAATGCGGGTGTTAGAAGGGCTCGGCGGAAGCAATGGATTTATTAAGCATTGCGGAACCGTTGTGGTAGCAAGGGGGTCCGCAAAATTGTAGGTTCCGCTTGCATCGGTTAGATCAATAAAAGTTGAATCGACCCGTTGAATGTCTCCACCGAACCGTAGAGTGTGATTGCCGATAATATACGCAAATGAATCCTGAAACTGCCAGCGCCCTTAGTAT
>CADEEU010000038.1:8663-13200 GCA_902826385.1 uncultured Acidobacteriota bacterium
CGTCTCTGGCCGAAGTTCCGAGGGTAGATGATCCCGCGGTGAGAGTGGTGTTGAAGGTCAGTCCCGGTTCGCGGAAGCTGATGAGTACGACCGGGTTTGTTTCTTGTCCGGTCGAAACAAAATCGGGCGTGAGTTTTGAGTACTGAAATCTGAATTGATTTACCGCCTTTGAACTAAATACGTAGTTGTCCGTAAAGTTGATTGCCTGGGTTTTCGAACGCTTGCCGATCAGCGATTCAGACAATCGATTACCACCATTAAACTGTCTTAGGTCGTTAGTTTTCCCAAACTGGTAAGCCGTTGTGATCGAATGTTCATTGGTAAAGTTATGATCGATTCTGCCCGTAAGCCGATGAATATAACGCGGCGTGTCAGAACCAAGCACGAACCTGCCTAACTGACTTCCAAAATCTGTAATTACTTCAGACGAATTTGGAGCCGGAAGTTGAAACTTCGCATTCTGGACAATGGGTATATAAGTATCCGTTATCGTAGTGTCAAACGTGTAGTCGTATTCGTAAGAAGCGTAGAACGAAGTTTTCTTTTTAAAGTATCCGATTGGAATAGGACCGCCGAACGTAAATCCCGGGATATTTCTTTGATAAGGAAATCTCGGCACGTTCCGACGATTGTTGCTCCAAGTATTCGCGTTTAGGCTTTCATCGCTGAAAAAATAAAATAGTCTTCCCCGAAACTTGCTGGAACCGGCCCGCGTACGAATATTCACGCGGCCACCAGACGCTCGCCCGTATTCCGCCGAGAACTGGTTTGTAACCACCTGAACCTCATCGATGGTCTCGATTGAGGGTTGAAAGCGAATCCCTGCGACACGGTCGTCATTGTTGTCAAAACCGTCAATAGTAATGTTGTTTGAATAGGCGGCGCCGCCAGAAAGGGCAAAAACACCGCCTTCGATCAGCCCGCTGCTGGGAGCGGTGTCGTTCCTTCCCCCTTTATCATCAGATAGATCGCGGGTGGACAACGGCTCCTCGGTAACCCCGCCGAGCGTGAAAACGAAGTCAAGTGCGTCACGAGACGTATTCGGTAATTCTTCAATTTCACGCTTATCAAGGGTACCTCCCACTACCGTCCGAGTCGTATCTACGGCCGGAGCATCGTCGTCCGAGACGGTTACTTCGGTTCCGGCTTGTACGTCGGCGGGGGATAGTTTGAAGTCGATTTGCAGGTTTTGCCCTGAGATTGTTTGCAGGTCGGCGCGTTCTTTTGCGCCGAAGCCGGTTTGCGAGGCGGTGACTTTATAGAGGCCAGGCTTTAGCTCGATCAGGCGGTAGCGGCCGTCGTCGTTGGTTACGGCCGTCCGTTCCGCACCGGTTTCTGTCAATGTGGCCTTAACGGTTGCTCCGACAATAGCTAAACCGTTTGAATCGGTAATTCGGCCCGTGATCGTTACATCATCAAGGTCCTGGGCGGACGCCGAAATAGCGGCGGACAAACAGACGCAAAGCACCGCAAACGCAAAACTTCCTACGCGATTTCTCATTAAAAACAAGCTCCTGAAATTTAAATCATGCCCGAGTGAGTGAATGGCATATTTTGCCCTGTATGCGGCGGGTTTGTAAAGGAAAGGCGGTCGGCAAACTGAGCTATTTTTTTTTCTCCACCGGTTCGGCGGAAACTTCCACGTAATGCATCCGTCGCAGTCTTGAGATGGGAATGAGGGCGTCGGTCTGATTAAAGGATTGAACTTGCTGAGAAAACTCGCCTGCGTGCGATTTTAGGTATTCAAAAAACCGCTCGAATTCGCGCTGCATCGAGTCCATTTTTTCACGCATGTTGAGGATGATCTCGACGCCCGCTAGATTTACTCCGAGATCGCGCGTCAGTGACAGAATTATTTCGAGACGTTCGAGGTCAGAATCTTCGTAAAGACGCGTGTTGCCAACCGAACGCGAAGGAGCGAGCAATCCTTCACGTTCGTACAACCGCAGTGTCTGCGGATGAATATCATAAAGCTCCTCAACGGCGCTGATCGTGTAGGTTTTAACGCGTTTCTTCATTTCCTTAGTTTAGAGTTCAAGCTTTAGTTTGCCTCTTCTCGCCCTACTTCAGATATCGCCTAACGCCACATGGACGACCAAAAGCTGAAGCTTGAACTCTAAGCTCAATCCAACCCCATTGCCTTACGCGGATTTTCGGGATTTAGCTTTTCAAATTGCTTGAGTAATTCCTTGGTCTCTTCCGAAATAACCTTTGGCATCGCTATCTTTACTTCAATGAACTCGTCGCCGCGAAGACTTGGATTTCTCAAGCTCGGGAAACCGCGTTCGCGGAGGCGGAATTTTTGCCCGGATTCGGTGCCGGCCGGAATCTTCAATTGAGCCTTCCCTTCCACGGTCGGCACTTCGATCTTGGCTCCGAGCGCGGCCTCAGACACACTGATCGGGACCATGACGTAAACATTGTCGCCCTTTCGTTCCAGAAATCGATGCTTGCCGACGTTGGTCAAAATGAACAGATCGCCCGGCTCCGCACCAAGTCGTCCGCCGTGTCCTTTTTTGGGCACGCGGACGCGCGAACCGGTGTCCACGCCGGCCGGAATTTTCACCTTTACCTGCTCGGTTTTCGGCGTGACGCCCTTTCCGTTACACAAGCTGCACGGCGTACGCCTGCGTCCGGTGCCTTCGCAATCTGGACAGGCCTGCGAAAATTGCAGCCGCCCGCCCGAACGCATCACCTGACCGGTTCCCTTACACGTGGTACAGGTGACTACCGGGCCGCCAGTGTCTCCCGCTCCCTGGCAGCGCGAACATTGCTCGGAACGGTTTACGGTTATGTTCGTCGTTAAACCCGTTACGGCTTCTTCAAAGCTAAGAGCAAGCGGAATTTCGATGTCACGGCCGCGCTTCGGCATTGCGCGTGGCGGTTCAGGCTCGGGGCGAACGCCCCCGCCGCCGCTACCGCCGAACAAATCCGAAAAAATATCCCTAAAACTCGAACCGCCACCCGAACTCGTGCTGCCTGAGCTGAAATCGAAACCGGAAAAATCAAACCCTGGAGCCCCGCGACCGCCTGCCGCAGCTCCCGCACCAAACGGCGAATCGGCGTCGAGATTATCGTTGTAATAACCAAAACGGTCAAAAACCTTGCGTTTCTTGTCGTCCGAAAGCACGTCATACGCTTCCTGAACTTCCTTGAATTTTTCCTCGGCCGCCTTATCATTAGGATTTACGTCCGGATGATACTTGCGCGCCAAACGGCGGTACGATTTCTTAATCTCGTCCGCCTTTGCGTCCTTTTTTACGCCGAGGATTTGGTAGTAATCTTTTTTGGCCATCTTGAATTTAGGAAACTAAAAGGAAAAGGGCGAGACGAAGATAAATATATTCCACCTCGCCCTTAACTCTTTGCAAAGGCCAACTTACTTCTTCTCGTCTTCGACATCCACATACTCGGCATCGATGACGTCGCTGTCTTCCGAGCCCGCCGTTGGGCCGCCTTCCGCTCCGGCCGACGCCGATGAGGCTTGCTCCGAAGCTTGAGATTCGCCCTGCGGTGCATTAGCGGTCTGATTGTAGATCGCTTCGGCCAGTTTGTGCGACGCTGTCTGCAGGCGTTCAAAGGCGTTGTTCATTGCGTCCGGATCGCTGCCGGCCAGGGCCGTTTTCGAATCGGCAATGGCGCTTTCGATCTCGCCTGCTGCTGCCGCATCAACCTTGTCTTTGTTTTCGGAAAAGGTCTTGTCAACGCTATACACCAATCCGTCCAGACGGTTGCGGGCCTCGATTTCGGCTTTTTTCTTCTCGTCCTCGCCCGCGTGCGATTCTGCATCCTTCATCATCTTGTCGATCTCATCCTTTGACAGACCTGAAGATGCCGTAATCGTGATTTTCTGCTCGCGACCGGTGCCGACGTCCTTCGCCGAAACATTCACGATGCCGTTTGCGTCGATGTCGAACGTTACTTCGACCTGCGGAACGCCACGCGGTGCGGGCGGAATGCCGACAAGGTGAAACTTGCCGAGCGTCTTGTTATCCGCCGCCAGTGGACGTTCGCCCTGCAGGACGTGGACCTCAACCGAAGTCTGGTTGTCCGATGCGGTCGAGAAAATCTCCGATTTGCGCGTCGGGATGGTCGTGTTGCGCGAGATCATCTGCGTCGTCACGCCGCCCAGAGTCTCGATACCGAGGCTCAACGGCGTTACGTCCAGCAGCAGAATGTCCGTCTTTTCGCCTCCGAGAACGCCCGCCTGAACGGCCGCGCCCAACGCCACGACTTCGTCCGGGTTTACCGACTTATTCGGCTCTTTGCCGAAAAAGCCCTTCACCATCTCCTGCACCTTGGGGATGCGGGTCGAACCACCGACCAGGACGATTTCTTCAATGTCCTTTGCTTCGAGTCCGGCGTCTTTGATGGCCTGTTCGACCGGAGGCATAAGCCGTTTCAGAACCGGCTCGACGAGAGCTTCAAACTTGGCACGCGTCAGTTTCATCACCAGATGTTTCGGACCCGAGGCATCCGCTGTGATAAACGGCAGGTTGATCTCCGTCTCCATCGCGCTTGAAAGCTCGACCTTGGC
>CADEEU010000038.1:13210-15629 GCA_902826385.1 uncultured Acidobacteriota bacterium
TTCTTTCAGCCGCTGGAGGGCCATTTTGTCGTTGTGCAGGTCGATGCCCTGATCTTTCTTAAATTCATCGATGATCCAGCCGACGAGAATTTCGTCCACATCGTCACCGCCGAGGTGCGTGTCGCCGTTGGTCGATTTTACTTCGACAACGCCTTCGCCAACCTCGAGCACCGATATATCGAACGTACCGCCGCCGAAGTCGAATACCGCGATCGTCTCATCTTTTTTCTTGTCCAAACCGTACGCCAAAGCGGCCGCCGTAGGCTCGTTCACGATACGCAGGACATCGAGTCCCGCAACCTTACCGGCATCCTTCGTCGCCTGACGCTGAGCGTCGTTAAAGTAAGCAGGCACTGTAATTACAGCCTTTTCCACTTTCGACCCAAGATAATCTTCCGCGGACTGCTTCAATTTTTGAAGCACCATTGCCGCAACTTCCGGCGGGCTGTATTGTTTGCCATCGACGCTAATGCGCACGTCTCCGTTTCCGGCCTTTTCCACCTTGTAAGGCACTTGCTTTATTTCGTCCGAAACCTCATCGAACTTGCGTCCCATGAATCGTTTGATCGAATAAAGCGTATTCTCCGGGTTGGTCACCGCCTGACGCTTTGCGACCTGTCCTACCAGTCTGTTTCCATCCTTCGTAAATGCTACAACCGAAGGAGTTGTACGGCCTCCCTCGCTGTTGGTTATGACCACCGGCTCGCCGCCTTCCATAACGGCCACGACCGAGTTTGTCGTGCCCAAATCGATACCGATAATTTTGCTCATTCTGTTTCCTCTCCGCTTAACTTATATGACTCGATATTCTTAAAAAAACTATAATGGCTTGAGTCTTGAGCGAGTATAAAGGTTGAGCGTGTTATTGTCAAGTTTCTTTTCACTTCATCAAGAGCTTGATTAGACCGCCGTCGATAGTGCAAAAACTAAGACTGCTCTAGGGCTTAGCCCCACTCTGTGGCAAAATCTGCGTATGTCCAATGTCTTCCCTGTTTCCGACCACGTGGCAAGAATGAAAGGCTCATCGACGCTGATCGCCGCAGCGGCGGCGGCGGAAATGCGTGCAAACGGCATTGACGTCATCGACCTTTCGGTCGGGGAGCCTGATTTTGACACGCCGGAATTTATCAAGCGATACGCGTGGGAAGGATTGGAAAAAGGTTTAACGAAGTATACCGCGACGGCTGGATTGATAGACTTTCGCAATGCCGTTGTCGGTTTCTATGCCAGCCAGTTCGGGGCCGAAATCGAGCTAAATGAGGTCGCCGCGTCGTGCGGAGGAAAACAGGCGTTGTTTAACGCCGCCTGCGCCCTGCTGAATCCCGGCGACGACGTTTTGATTCCAAAGCCGTATTGGGTCACATTTCCCGAGATCGTCACGTTTTGCCGAGCGAACAGCGTCTTTATCGAAACCGAGCAAACCGACTTTATCCTGACCGCAGATCAGGTAGCGGACTCAATCACTGACCGGACAAAGCTGCTCATCATAAATTCGCCCAACAACCCGTCGGGCCGCGTGATTCCCCCGGACGAGATGCGGAAGATCGTCGAAGTTTGTGCGGCACGCGGTGTTTACGTTATGACGGATGAGTGCTATCTGTTTTTCGCCTATCCGCCCGCCGAGCCGTTCTCGCTCGCCACTTTGCCCGAAGAATTGCGCGAATTTGTCTGCGTCGCGGGCAGCTTTTCCAAAACCTACGCCATGACCGGATGGCGCATCGGGTACACGATAGCGAGCGAGCAGTGGACAAAAGCAATGGTCAGACTGCAAAGCCATTCTGCCACGCACCCGACATCGTTCGTCCAATACGCCTGCGCGAAAGCTCTACGCGACACAGAAAACACGATGGCCGCGGTCGAGTCGATGACCAGCGAATACGAACGGCGAAAAAACTGGTTCGTTCCAGCGCTGAACGAGATCAGAGGCTTCAAATGCTCAATGCCCGACGGCGCATTCTATGCTTTTGTTGACGTGCGGGAAATGCTCGGTGAAACGTTCAAAACGTCTGCCGACGTGGCGAACGTGATGTTGAATGAATGTTATACGGTCGTTACCGACGGTGCGGGTTTCGGTGCAGACGGATTTTTGAGGTTTTCGTACGCTACCTCGATGGACAATCTGCGAACCGCGATTGATCGCCTAGGGAATCTTTTTGGAAGAACGGGTGTGCAGACAGCGTAAACGTTAATCGGCGAACACGACCTTGTGTCCGTCACAGTCGAGTATCTCGAACTCTATCGAGCCGTAAACTCGTTTGACCGGCTCCTGAATAATATTCGCCCCTTTTTGCGCAAGCTCCTTATGCAGACCATCGAGGTCTGACACGACAATGTACGCGTCGGCTCCCAAACCTTTTCTGAGGCTCTCGTTAGAAAACACTTCGCCGTTGTCCGATCGGCCAAATTGGATTTCTGTCTC
>CADEEU010000039.1:0-10699 GCA_902826385.1 uncultured Acidobacteriota bacterium
ACTTTTTGGCGATGTCTTGATCGAACTTCATGAAATTCGGCCGCAGATTAACGCATTAGACCAAACTCAGGTGGCACTCGGTAACAGTATGGGAGCGCCCGGTGGAAAATATATAAGCGGTCGCGTTGATAAGGCTTGTCTTCGGATTATGCAGGAAGACGAGCATCGCGGTCCTGAGAGGCGTGTTCACATAGGACTAATCGCCGACATCGTTGAGCCATATGCTGTATACGTCCGCAATCGCGTGCCTAGCTCACCAGAATCTGCGGAGCATACCGACGCAGATCGTTGACGTAGCTGTTAAGACCTTCTGTTACTATTTCGAGGGTCGTATCTGCGCTCTTACAGCTAAATGAAATCGAAAGAGCTTTGTCTGTGTCTGGCTCGGAGCAAACAGCAGTGCGTAGCATTGTGAAGTTCTTTTCTGAGATGGACTTTAGAACCAATTGCTCTAAGCATTGGACCCTACCGCATAGTGATTGCAACTTCGCGTTGGACGTACGCAAATTCTCCATCGCCTGAATGGCCCGCTTATCGCCGGTATGAAGCAGGCGCAGAGCACGAATAATCAATACCGCACATAACTGGCTCTCGCCCGTATCCAATGCGACACCCACTTGCTGCGCTTCGAACTCGAAGTCGGCCGCTAAGTTTTGTTCCTCGTCTGTAGGTTCAACAATGTCGGCCCCGGCAACAAAAGTATTAAGCCTTTTGATGGCCTCCTCATGATCACCTTGGAGTCGGCTATTCTGGATTGCTTTGGTAACCACGAACTTAGCTGCTCCAAGGATACCCAATTCTGCAATTTGTGAGGAACCTTGGGCAAAGAACTCATCTAACAGGCCATAGCAGGCCCCTTTCATAAGGATATCGTTATCAACGAGAGCGACCATCTTAGCCCACCTCACCCAGCACGTTTCGAAGGTAGAAGTTCACGTCAGTTGGAATGGCAGATAACGAAAGCTGATTCAGCGCAATATTATTGACCTCTTGCCAAACGTCTTTAGGTGGTCCATAAATGTGCCGCAAAGCGCCCATCGCGGTTGCCCAATCTCCGGTGGAATAGCCGAAACATAACGCCAACGTACCGGGTTCGATTTGGACGTGAGGGGCTGCGTCCATTGCCGCTTTCGCGAGGCTACGTGCCCCAGCACCCGGACCGATTGGGACAACTTGGGGTTCAGGAAACCCAGTAAGTAGCTCCATCGCGAACGCATCGGCAGCAATTTCGTCCGAGTCTTCCTCTTTACGTAAGTCAGAGGGGTCATCTTCTTCAAGATCTACCAGGACTTCGTTAGGCTTCACGTGACCAAGAAAAATATGCGCGAGTTCATGTGCTAAGTAGAACGCGATCTGCGGCGGGTAGACAGCATCCTTGCCGAGCAAGATCGCATATCCCTTACCCGCATGTACACTCATTGCGGCCATACGTTTTCTTGATAAAGGAAAGACCCGCAAATGCACCGTCGGTATTCCGATTGTCCAGCAGAGCGAAAGCAGGTCAACTAATCGCACATATGTTTGACTTCCTAAAATCGCCGCGCGGAATTCTAAAGCAGTTCTCGCAGCTTGAAATTCTGGGATAGGAGTTCCGAGTAAAAGTATTTTGCCTAATGCCGTGCCGAAGGAAGTGAGTGCCCATTTTTCAACGTCAGTTTCTCCTGAAAGGTGTTTAAATTGAGCGGGCTCCTTCCAAACAAATCGTGGGGCTTCTTGATCTTCAAGGAGCGAGTGCGGCTCCAATCCGAGTTTTCTGGCTAGGGAATAGCGCAGTTCGGCACGGGCCGACGACGACGCCTCCGCATCGTCACTCCACCAAGTCGGCCACGCCGCATTAATGACGGAGTCACTTAGCCCTAGATTGCTTAGGCGTTTTCGAAATGTCGCGGCGTCTTCTTTGAGCACTAGCCTTCCTCCTCTGAATGTTCCGCTGGCCTTAATCCATCGGAAGCTTTGATTATTCTAGCAATAGCGATCGCGTGTGCCTCTGAGCGATCCCAAATAGACTTAAAAGCTTCAACAACGATATCCGCACCTCGACCCCCAAATCCGAGATTTGATCGTTCTTGCATATAAATGGATAATCTGGCAGCGGCTTTTCCTTGTCGTTGCGGAACGCGACTGAGAGCCCTAGAAACCGATGCCTGGCTAATATTTACCTCTTTTGCAACATCCTTCTGGGATAAGTGGTTCACTCGCATGAATTCCCGAAGTCGATCAGCAAATGAATCTTCTTGCATTCTAATGCATGCTAATGCATACTATGTGAAATGCAAAGTCAAATAATGGAAAATCTGCCTGATTTATTTTGCTGGACAAGATTCGGCGGAGAGGCGGCCGAGCCGGTTGATAGTATTCTCATTAGAAAAGAAAAGGAACGGTTGGCGAATGATGGAGTGTTTCTGTGGGGAATCGGCAACGCGATCGGCCCTTCGATTCTTGAATTAATGCAGCGTACCGCTCGTCCAAAAGTGATCTTCAGCCCAATTAAGACGATGGCCAAACAAAAGGACCTTGCCCCTCCCGCTACCGTCATGTGGACTGAGGCCGAAGCGTTAGATGGTGAAAAGTTTGTAATCCCGCCAAACTCTCTGGTAACCAGTAGGTTTGACCCCGAAATTCCTAAGAGTCATCATTTTGCACTTGTTTGCTATAGTGCAACACCTTTACTTCCGCTCCAATGCAGGTTCAAGATTAGTTTTCAGCAATTGAGCAACTTGAGAACAGGACGCCCGGTTGCGGCTTCTCAAGTAACGGCAATCGTTGAACGCAGAGAGACCGGAACGGAAAGCAGAACGATGTACGATGTTGCCATCTTAGCCGAACTGATGGATCCGTATTTCGTGAGACTAAAGAATGCTCGAGAGGTTCCACGGCACCACTCTATGAGCAACTATTCCTAGTAGTGAGTAAAAATCCAATACCGGCTCCGTACACCCCTATTTTTTCAGATTTAACTTAAGCCTGTTCGCGATTTCGTCGGCGAGTTCGCTGGGCGATCTGTCGCTATCCAGCAAAAATATACCGGTATCCCTAAATTAATACCGTAAGCAAGGGCAACCGATGCCTGAAGTTCACAATGAAAGGCTGCTTCGAACTCAGAAACCTGAGGCCTGCCTTGACTATTATTCGATATTCGATTCACCACGACCGAAGGCGTTGTATAAAGCGAAAAGATTAGAGTTGGGCAGAGGCGTCTTAACTGGTCGAGTGAAAATGGGTCATCACTCTGAATCCGTATTTTTCTTTCGTTACCGCATGCGAATCAATCACGATGTGGGATTTGTTTATGTTGTCCGCTACAAAATCCAGCAGTTGAGTATCTACGATTTCAATATCGTCCGGCGTAATGACGCGCGCGGACATCTCACGTAGGTTGTCTTGTGAATATCGGTTGACAGATTTCTGACTTAGGTAGTCGGCCAAGACCTTACTGTAGACAAATGCCTTCAACGGTTGGACGCGCTCTTCTAAAACTGCCACAAGGGTACTCTTCCCGGACGCAGGCGGCCCCGTCAAATATATAACTTCATATTTCCCTTCGCTCACACGGAAATTCTCCTCGTTCACTCCATATGCGACTCGGCCACAAGATCTCCGTAAAACCCATCGACGTGCGTAGTGTACCATGACAGTCAACGAATATTTTCTGAGACAACTCATTCGAACTCCTCAGAGTTTTTTGACGCATTTCTCAATCTCCCCTACTGTTAGACTATGTTTAGCAATCCACCCGTATGCGTGTAGGAATCTACGCGCGGGTATCAACCCACGACCAGCAAACCCTTCCGATGCAACTTAAGCAGATGAAGGAATATATAAGAAACCGGAAATGGAAACTGGCTACTGAAGTTCAGGAAGTTGGCTCCGGTGCAAAGACTCGACCGCGACGCGAGGAGCTTTTGAAGATGGCCAGACGCCGTGAGATCGACGCGGTATTGGTTTGGAAGCTGGATCGCTTTGGCCGATCCCTTGCGGACCTGATAACCACTCTCAATGAACTTCGAGATATCGGCGTTACCTTCATATCACTAACCGAATCGCTCGACTTCTCGACACCATCAGGCCGTGCGATGGCCGGAATGCTCTCGACCTTCGCCGAGTTTGAAAGGGATATTATTCGCGAACGCGTGAAGGCAGGAATCGCCAACGCCCGTGAGAATGGAAAAATTCATGGACGGCCGAAGACGGCCGCTTTGAAAGCGGACGAGATCAAGCGGCTCAAGTCCGAAGGACTTAACAACTCTCAGATTGCAAGAAAACTAAAAATCAGTCGTGGTTCGGTTATCAGTTTGTTGAATAAACCATTCTCCCCTACCGCCTCCTTATCCAATCACTCAGGGTGAGGTGTTTGAAGAAGACTGTCGCGATCAAAAACCTTAGCCTGATATCAACGCCTCGTAATCGCGCGAACTATATAGAACTCGAACAATCCGAATTTCGCTCTTTGTTGTTTTGTAGAAAACAAGGTATTTGGGAAAGCCATTTACAAACCACGTTCTCAGACCCTTTTCACCGCCGATAGGTCTTAGTTTTCCGATTGAAGGTGTGACTTTAATAAGTTGGATTGTGGTTTCGACCGCATCAAGGAAACGGAATGCCGCGTCTGTATTATCCTGAGCAATATACTCGGCTGATTCTATGATGTCTTTTCTTGCTAGGCTTGTCGTTATGACCCGCATTAGACAACCTTTTCTTTGCTAATGCTCTTTAGCTTTGACGACAAATCGCGTTTCATCTCTACAAAATCTTCCTTTGTCAGCGGTGAGGCCTTTTTGTCTTTGAGGCCTTCAAGCACAAGGCTCTCTATCCTTTTGTCCTCCAGGTAATCGCGGATGAGGTCACGTATAAAGTCGCTGGTGCTGGCGAAGTTCCCGTTTTCTACTTCTTCCTCCACTCTCGCCTTCATTGCCGGCGGCATTGAGATATTTAGTGTTGTGTATCGCATTTTGGGTACGTTCCTTTCTACTCATCAGCTTAGCAGAATGGCAGTAACTGTCAATACACTGTACTAGAAGGGTACATCGGTAACACTTTGTGGTATGTATGCGGATCGTCAGCGACGAAGTATCGCGGACGAAAGATTTAATAGCACGAACTTTCCAAAATTACCTTGCGCCACTTGACCTTTAAAGATAAAGTAAGGGTATGAAAAGGAAACGCTTTACATGTTTCCATTCGTCCGAAAGATCTTAAGGCCTCGCCGAAGGGGGGCCTTTTTCTTTTGTGTTTCTTTATCAGGTCTGGATGCGGTTCTTTCCAGGCTTCATCAACAAAAATCAAGCGGGAAGCGGGCACATCTTGACCGTTTTATTCAGATCATTGAAAACTGAATAGAGGCATAGAAAAAGACCCTACGTTGTAGCGTAAGGTCTTTCCGATCCCCCCAACTTCCGTTTTGATCCCAGCTCAAGAGACGAACGTTCATTAGGAGGAACTATGTTTGCACTGCATTTTGCCGCAAGCGCAATCGTTCACGTTTTACTACACTTTGCACTGTACGTCGTGAACGCCCTTTTCGCAGATCCTAAGGTTTCCACCGTAATAGAAATCGCAGAGATTATTCTCTGGATCATGTTCGGTTTCGAATGCCTTTGGTTCATCTACAAATCCTGCGAGTGGATCTTAAGCAAAGATTCACTCGAAAACTAAAACGAAAAAAGGCAGGCTTTCAACAAGCCTCCCTTTAATTTGTTTTGCAACTCGGCCGCTTCCGCCGGCGGCCTCGATAGACTTCGCGTAAACGACAAATTTACAAAGGAGGGAACGGCAAAACCGCTCTCTTTTGCTGAACTTTGTGTGATTTGACATCTCACGATTGGGTTTTGAGCGCGTCTCAGTACATCTGGCCGATGTTGGATTGCTGGGCGGACTGCAGAACCCATCACGATAATAACTTAAAGTACTACTTTAAGTCAATCGTTATCTTCATAGACTTTGAAATATTCTAGTGGAAGAGCATAAGCATGTAAAGTCAAAAGTCTACAGTGGAGAAAAATAAAATCCGGTAAGATTGCAGGTTCCGGAACGTGGTCAAAGTTTTCGCGAGGAACGGAACTCATAAAGTCCGGTTGGCGGGGGTCGCAAGATCCATGCTTTTTCGTTCTCAACCAAAAATCAGAACTTTGCTATATTATAGAGAAACAATTAACTAACCATTCTATCCCATGAATAAACACATATCCTACGAACCGATCGATGACCGGATTCCCGAGATCAAGACGGTCGATGATCTGCATCGTTATATCGAATCCTTGCGGGACTCGATCCCCGACCCTGACTTGATCAGGGAAATACAAAAACAGAATCAATAAAAGAAGCGATAGAGAAAAACTATCGCTTTTTGTTTACCGCGTGACGGTATTCTAGTTGTCATCTTCATGCCTGTCATCTTATCGATGCGTACAGCAGATAGTGCAAAACTCACACTCGGTGCATTCCGCACTCGTAACGTCATCACGGACACAATGGCCGCAGACAAACGTGTCGAGGTCAAAAGTCATGCTGGCATACGGAGTTTCTTCGTGGATGCCGTTGCGCCAAACACGAATTTCAACTTCTCCGGCGACTTGACGGTCGATCAGAACCTCAATGTCGTCATAGCTAACGCTGTAGAGGTCGGTGTCATTCCACCCGCATTTCGGTTCTTCTCGAAGGACGACTTTCGATTTGTACGGACTAATATCCGCCCCGCAGGCCGGACACTCGTCATCGCACGTAGCGGTCCAAACGCTTTCCCATTCGATCGCCGGATTTACAGGACAATCGGAATGTCGGTAGTAGTTGGTGTATTCGGTGTCATTCTCATTTTGAATAGTTTCGGCGCTAGCTTGTGAAGTACCAACCGGGTCTTGGATAACCATCTTGTTTCCTCCCTTTACCGCGTGATATGTTGACGAGTCAAAGGCGGATCGTACTCGTTTGCGAATTCATTCGGACGGTCGCATTCGAGCAGGTGCCCGAAAAGAAGATTGCTAAGACGTTCGAATCTGGATTCGAGTTCTTTGAAGTCTTTCTTCGAAACCCAAGACTGATCTTCCGATACAGCAACGGCTTTCTTTTCCTCTGGTTGCTCCCCTGTCGTTTCTTCGACACTTTCCGGTACGCTCTCGACCTCAGCCTTTTCCGGCAGAACTTCGCCGCCGTACGGTGTTATCCCGTAACCGCAGGCGAGAAGATGCGACGCTTCTTTGGCCGAGATCTCATGCAGCCTTGAGAATAGATCGATGGCTCCCCCGCCTTTGAACGGACAGCTTTTTGCAAAGCAGTAGAACCGTCCGGTGTTGATGTTTACCGAGAGCGAACGTTCCTTTCCGCACTTCGGACATTTCGCACGGCACTCCCCTTCATAGCTCGGTTCCGAAAGTTTCACTCCGAGGTCTTTGGCGACGACAGAAATGTTCAACGCCGTCCTTAGCACACTGAAGTCTACATACTTTTTCTCCATATCGATTTGCGGGCGCAAGTATCCGATATCCATGTTTCCCATAGACAAATATTCCTCCTGATTGTTGGTGTGCGGTCATCGTAGCAGGAATCTCAAAAGCTGTGAATACCTCGGTCACTGGGTGTGTTGTATGATGAATAGACTACCTTCGGGTGCCACCTTCCCCGATTCTAACCAGAGGCTCGAGCGTAGGGCTGAGGCCCCCGGGTAAAGCGTACGCCCAACACGCTATTGAATCGGACGCGCTCGGCGGTCTTCGCCCTACCCGCCGGCAATGCGAGCAGGATATTTTGTGCTCTCGGAGGTAGTACCAGAAACAAATAAATTGAAAAGTTTTTAGCGAAGCGGTTGGGCAAAAACTTTTCGAATCCCCCTGTCTCGAAACCGAGAACACGCAAAAGTTAAAAAGTCGTCCTCATTTTTTCGTCAGAAAATAGATTTTATTTTTCTTGGGTGGAAGAAATATTATCGCCGCGATTCGACGCGAGATCGAAACCGCAAATCGCTCTCCCCCGCTCTCTGACAAGAAAAGAATTTTCATCTCGGCGTGTTATAATATCCCCACCAATCGAGTTCTCCACATCCCGAAATAAAGATCACAAAAGCAATCCGTTAAGTGTGTAGCGAGTCGTGCCCTTGCTTCATATCAGCGTGTAGCCAGTAGTGTCCCAACTGTGTAGCGAGTCGTGTCCTGGACGTGTAGTGAGTAGTGTCCGTGTGTGTAGCCAGTAGTGTCCCAAACATGCGAAACACGCCATAAACATTGGCTGATCGCGAAGCAGAATTAAGAAGAACTTAAATTTAAGAACAACAACAAGTAAGGCGATCAGCCCGAATGGACATTCGGAGTAGGGAACCAACATTGTTGTTGCAGATAATTTTCAAAAATCAAAAATGGCGGTCGAATTGATCCCTCTAAAACCTGACCAGCACAAGGTAACGTTTGTGCCAAAGACGACAACCGACTTGCCGTTTTTCAATCTGACCTATCGTCGGAAAGATATTCCAAAGGCGGTCAAGTATGAAGGCATCGATCCGGCCGGACATCCGATAAGTTGGCAGGTGTTTCATAACACGAACGAGGAAGTCGGTCCGGCTGGAGTAGAGGCACATGAGGTTTGGTATCTGCTTATCAAACCGGCCATCGACTCCAACCGAAAATCTGACGGAACTATTCCGCAGATCATCCCGCTCGGCGGCATGCGTCACTGTCTGAGAATGTCTGGCTGGAGCGAAGGCGGTCATCAGGCACGCGAACTGATCAAGTGTCTGACACAAATTGCATTCGCGGGTTGTGTTGCCGACCTTTGGTTTCCGACCGGCGAGATCGACGAAGAAGGAAAAGAAAAATTCCTCCAAATCAAATCCCGCTTTTCACGCATGTCGGTGTACGCGATAGGGGAACATCATCTAACCGCCGAGGAACTCAAGGATCAGCAGTTCGAATTCGATCTTGAAGATCAACTTTATATCCGTCTCGATCCGATTGAAGTTCAAATGCAGCAGCTTCAAGCACAGCAACATCGCTTAATCGATAACGAGTACATGTTTTCGGTAAAGCCGATTGCACGACGTTGGTATGAACTTCTCGCGGGGAAGATATACGGAACCCTAAAATACAACGCACCATTCTTTGAAATAAAATACTCGTGGTACATCAAACATCATCACACCCTTAAGAAGTTCAACAGCTTGAAGCGAGTGACCGCTCAAATGAACCGTGTCGTTCAGGACCATCTCGACTCGGGCTTTCTAACCAGAGTCGAATACCGAAAAGTGAAAGAGCCGGATCAGGAGTTGGACTTTTCGATTCGTTACTTTGTCGGTGCAGCGGCTAAGGGTTCTATCAATCGGATTCAGGGACACATCTCAAACCGGCGCAAGAAGGAAGTCTCTGGCCTCGTTTCAGTGAACGAATCTCAAAACGCGAAAATTGACGAAATAAGCGGCTTTCAGAGTGAGAATGGTAGCGAAGTACCCTTAGAGGCAAAAGTCGTCTCTGAGGCATCGAATTTTGATGCTGGCGGGAAAGGAGAAGACAGGGGAACCGTCGAAATGGCGATTACCACGCTCGAAACCCATTTGCTGCCGAGACAGCGAGAATTGCTCACCCTGATGACCGTCGATTTCATGATCACCGAATCGAAAGCCTACGAGCTTCTGATGGAGCACCCGATCCAGCGAGTAGACCTTCAAGTTCAAGCCTTCGAATGGCGCACGACCGGCATCACAAACAAGGCAGGTTTTCTAATCAATGCGATCGAACAGGATTACGCGCTACCGGACAAGTTCCGTGACCGGCTCAAGACTCTCGAACTCGAAAAAGAACAAACCGCTCGGCAAGAAAAGTTAGAGATCGCCCGCAAGGACCAAGAACTTCAAATTGCCGCTTGCAACATTTGCGATGAAAGCGGTCATCGCAACATCAAGCTTCCAGAAGACCCCAACTACAAGGCCCTTCACCAGTGCAGCCACGATCCAATCGCCGAATCCCGATTCGAAGACTGGCACCAACCAAAAATTGACCAATAGAAAAACTCAAAAAGAGCAGGGGATTCCCGCTCTTTTTTGTTTGCAGAGATTCAAGATTAGAGGAGAACCCGTACATACAATTCGACAATATAGTATGTGTAACTAACCGCGCTAAAAGGCGCCTATACTTGCTCCGCCCTTGCCTACTTACCGCAGGCTACCCTTGTCGCCTCGCCGCTCGCACGGATTTGTTAAACCACAAATCCTATCTGACCGATACCTCATCAAACTAATTTGATGAGGGCGAGACGAGGCGACTCCGCTTTTGCCCAGCTAACCTTCTGGGCAAACCGGTAACGCAAAACCTGCGTTACCGGCCGCTTCGGGTTTCGCCTCACTAACCGCTCACCTCAACCTGCGACAAGGGTAGCCTGCGCTAACGTTAACCACTAGCTTCGGCAAGGGCGGGGAAGAACCCAACTCTTCTACTAAAACTCGTTACCAATTCGTTACCAAAAATTGACCAGAAGAAGATAGAATTGAATAGTTGAAACCGTTCACACACGGCGTAAGTTGTTGATTTATTTGAAACAATTCAACTATTCATTCGTTTTCAGAATCGCCCGTCCACGGATTCGTAATCGAAAGGTCGTCGGTTCAAATCCGACGGGTGGCTCCATTATTTAAAGTAAAAGGCTGTCTGGAATGAGATCCAGACAGCCTTTTGATGTTTGGCTTATCGGCGATTAGTACCGTCGATAAAAGTAACCGTTGCGGTAG
>CADEEU010000039.1:10709-15511 GCA_902826385.1 uncultured Acidobacteriota bacterium
TGCGGTAGTAGTACCAACCATAGCGGTCGCGCTGGACGTTATTAATGTACTCACGTCGAGCGTCGCGGATGTCTTCGCGATACTCACGTTCTGCCTTTCGATAATCACCATTACGCACTCGTCGTCGGTAATCTTCCCGAGCGTCGCGGATGTCCTCGCGATACTCCCTGTTCGCCCCCCGGCGATTCTGCGCGCTCGCCGTGTCCGCACTCACAAGTATCAAACCTGTAGCAAAAGCAAATGAAATAATTCCAAACCTCAGAATGTTTTTCATAATATTTCTCCCTCTTGTTCTTTATAAGCGACGTTCCGTGTGTTGAATCAAATCGAACACATTTAAAATCGTTCCGTCGTACGTTGATTAGGGAAGCAAAAGACGTGCCAGCTAGGAAAAACAGGCCCCGAAAATCCTCATTTTCGGGGCCGTTAAAATTCACATAAACTCTTTACATTCAATGTCTTCTGGCAACAAGGACAATGGACACGCCAAACGGGAAATTTAGTTTGTTCAGCCAGAAACTTTCTGCACTAAATAGTTTGCCAAAGACTCCATTTAGTGCAGAAATGTTTACATTGTTTTCCGACTCCGGCTTGATTCCAGTCAGTTTCATCAGCGTGCGTCCACCGAGGATCGGAGCAAAAAATGTGAAGTTCGCATACGTAGCTCGTTCGATTTTGAAACCTGCATTTTCGACGCGTTCGACGATCTGTTTTTTTGTGTAGCGGATGCGATGGTTAGAGATGTCGTCCTGCACGCCCCACAGCCACATGAACGCCGGAACAAAGATGAGCGTGTAGCCCCCGGTTTTCGTCACGCGGTGCATTTCTTTTAATCCGGCTATGTCATCATCGAGATGTTCGATCACGTCGAGCGCCGTCGAAATGTCGAACGTCTCGTCCGCATAGGGCAGCGTCTCGGCAAGGCCTTTTTGGACGGTCAAACCCTTTCGGCGGCAAAACTCGAGCGCGTCGTCGGAGACATCGACCCCTTCCGCCTTGCCGAATTGGGACAGCATTTCAAGATTCGCACCAGTTCCACAGCCGACATCGACGATGCGAAGAGCATCTTGAGATTCCACCTCAGCCGGTTCGAGCTTGTCGGCGATTTGCCGCAGAAATGTTTCAAGAATCGCCCGCCGCCCAACAAACCACCAATGAGAATCCTCCACGCGGTCCATGATCGCGTAAGTGTGCTGCTGCATTTCCTGCGGTAGAGCGGAGCTCATAAATAAAAGTATGCCACAAAATGGCTATCTCAGTCTTAATCCAAGAAGCTCGCTTGCCCTCGGCCCCTGGTTGCCGGTGGGCGAAAGGCCGTAGCTGTCGTTGAGGCGCTTATGGATTCCGTCGTCGCTGACGAAGCAGGGGCTCACGTCGTCGTTGCGGTCGAGGATCATGAGGCCGAGGCCTTCTTCAATGTATTCGTCTTTGTTAATGCACAGCATATAATCGCCCGAGATCTTGTGGGCCTCGAGCTCGAGCTCGTAGAGCGTCGGGTCGAAGAGGCTTAACGGGTTTACGTCGGCGTTTGAAAAGCTTTCAATCGTACGGGCAAAATCATATGCGTGACGGCCTTCGTGGACGAATGTTCCCTCGCAGCCCCGCTGGCCGCCGGTATCGATCGTCTCTTCGGCGATGGTGATGTAAACCTCGCCCAACGCTTCCCGCAAACCGATCCGTTCCTCGACGATCTTTTCGTTCGTCGCGGCAGGATCGATCAGGCCCGTAACGCCCGAAGCCTTCACTTCGCTCACCGGCCCAACGCGAACCAGCATCTTCGATTTCACAATGTGATTCGCAATGTGTTTTTGCAGATTGGTGCCATATTCGAGGATCGTTTCGAATGCGGCCTCAATCGATTTTCGGTACTTTTTGGCGATGTCTTGATCGAACTTCATGAAATTCGGCCGCAGATTAACGCAAATGACGCAGATAGGAAAGCCTTGCAATTGTCTGATCTGCGTTTATCCGCGCTCATCTGCGGCTAAAATAACTTCTAAACCCTACGCTAAACCACCTTCCCAAACCCGCACCAGCTATTTCGATTATGCCAGATTATCTCGACATCTTTCGCGTCGATCTCTGTCCACCAACCTTCGAAATCTTCTTTCGAGATATAGAACGCGGTTGGAGCGACGAGGTGGTCGAAGACTATGTTGTGGTGCTCGCGCCAGCCGAAGGTGCCGAGGTGGTTCAGATAGTCGTTGTAAAAAAGCTTGTCTGCGACCGGCTTGGCGGCGATGTTCGCCGGGCGGTAGACGAGCTTTGTGGTCAGGAAGAGGCTTAAGGTCGGCAGCTTTGAAAGCTGGTAAAGCACGGGTTGGCTGATTTTTGACGTAAAGCCTTCGCGGATCGGGTTCACGTATTTCGTGATCCACTCATTGTTTTCGGCACCGTAAATCCAGGCCGAAATGTGCCCGTCTTTTTTTACCTTGCCGGCCAGCGAAACGAACGCTTTCTTTGGATCGGGCGTGTGATGAAGGACGCCTACGCTGAAAGCGTAGTCGAACGCTTTTTTTAGCGGCAGCTTGAAAATGTCACACTGCACGATGTGTGCATTCGGCATATGTCGCGTCACCGCGAAGGCGGACTCGACGCCGTCGCCGAGGTCGATGCCGACGACCTCTTCTGCGCCCCACTCGGCCGCCAGTTTCGTATGCCGGCCCTTGCCGCAGCCGCCTTCAAGGACGATCTTGCCTTCAAAAAAATCGGACTTGACCGGCTGCAGCCAGCCGAGGAACTGTTGGCTGTAACGTTCGTCTTCCTGCGTGAAATTGGTCCACTGCCAGCCGAAATTCTCGGCCGTTGCGGCTTTGTCGGCCTCGACCTTGTCCATCTCGGCAAAACGAGGAACGCCGCGGATAACCTTATATTCGCGCTCACATTTCTTGCATGTAAGCACGCCTTCGATTATCTCGTTTTCCTCATATTTGCCGACATCCGCCAACAAAATATCGCCTCCGCAGGTCGGGCAGGCCAGTAGTTCAAGCAGCTTTTCTTTCACAGTTCAAGACAGTATCTGACCGCATCTTCTATTTCGACTAAGACATTATCTGAAAACTCTACCGGACGGATTATCTGGAAATCGTTTCGGATCAATCGCTCTGATTTGAAAGCAGAGAAAGACGGTTTCAATGGATAGTCCGCTCTCATTAGGAGAAATCCTAACATTCGTAGGAAAGTTTCGGGGAATGTTTTCGCCCTTGGTTCCGACGACAACCGTCACGACCAAAGGAAGTTTATTGATCTTGTCCGAAGAAAGCACCAGAACAGGTCGTCGTCCTGATTGCTCGCGTCCGCGAGTTGGGTCTAAATCGACAAAATATATTTCGCCGCGTCTGATCATTTCGCCAGACCGTCAAATTCAGTTGCGGCGAAATCTTGTTCTATAGACCGAAGTTCCCGTTGAATAAACGGATCATCCGCCATCTCCTTCAGCAAATCGCCCTGTTCACCTTCATCTCGCTTTCGAAGTGTCTCTGAAACACGCGCGATAAGCTCCCGCTGCTCATTGACAGGCAACGACAAGATAGTCTTTTCAATTTCTAAAATCCCAGTTTGACCCATTTCTCAGCTCCAGACTTATTTTAACTTATTTACCGTGCTTTTAAATGCCGAAAACTCAGCTTGAGGAAACGGCTGGCGCCAGTTGAATTCGAATTCATCGGTATCGCGGTCCTGGTACAACTGTTCGAAGGTTTCGGCGAATGCGGCGGTTACATCTTCGACTGTACCGCGGTGGGCATAGACAAGTTCGCGTTCGTCGGCGTCTCTGTCGTCGGTCGGATACTGGTAAATCTCGATTAGCAAGCTGCCATCGTCGCGGACGAACCGGAAATCGAATTCTTCGGGATCGCGGTTCCATTTCAACAAATATTCATTCTGCGGCGATCCGGCGTCGGCCAACAAGGCAAGTATCTTCATCAGCTCCGGCAGGGCGGATTGGTGCGGAGCATGGGCCGTGGTCGTATGGAATTCGCTCACGCCGTCCTCGAACCCGATGGACATCCATCCGCACTGCGGTGAGTTAAAACTGATTTCGAGTTTGCTGCTCATAAAAGTTTGGACTGTTAATTGTAAATTGTTACCTCCAAATTGTTAATCTTGACCAGCCGCTTCAGGAATCTCTTCGTAAACAATTAACAATTTACAATTTACAATTTACAATTTAGCCTGAAATGAAACAGTATCACGATCTGCTAAACCATGTTTTAAGCCACGGCTCCAGCCACGAGGACCGGACCGGTGTCGGAACGATCTCGGCTTTTGGTTATCAAACGCGGTTCGATCTGCGGGAAGGTTTCCCGATCGTTACGACAAAACGTGTTCCGTTCCGTTGGGTGGCGGAAGAGCTTTTCTGGTTCCTGAGCGGTTCGACCGACGAGGCCGACCTTCGTGCACGCGGCGTCGATATTTGGCAGGAGTGGGCGACCGAAGAGCAGACAGCGAGATTTGGCCGACATGAAGGCGATCTTGGGCCGGTTTATGGTTATCTTTGGCGCTCGTTCGGCGGCGACTATCCGCAGATGAACGGCGCCGATCAAATCGCGCGACTAATTCGTGAGATCGAAACCAATCCCAATTCGCGTCGGCTGATCGTAACCGGTTGGAACCCGGAAACTTGCGACGAGGTCGCCCTACCGCCGTGCCACACGCTGTTCCAGTTCAAGATCGATGGCGGCAAGACCCTTCACTGCCAGCTCTATCAACGTTCGGCGGACGCATTTCTCGGCGTGCCGTTCAACATCAGCAGTTATGCCTTGTTAACGCACCTCGTTGCTCACGTGTGCGGCCTCGAGGCA
>CADEEU010000040.1 GCA_902826385.1 uncultured Acidobacteriota bacterium
CGAGAGAACGATTTCCTCAAGCGATTCCTCGACGATTTCCCGCACCAGATCGCGATGTTCTTCGAGAGCTTCGCCCAGCGCTGATTTTAGTAGCGCCTTTAATTTTTCTTCGTCAATCGTGGCTGTGGCCATTTGCAATCTCCTTACACTTTCTCGGGCGTCTCAGGAATCTTCGAAAAATTCAGCTGCAACCCGTTCTCATCGGCCTCAACCAACACACTTCCACCATTCGCCAACTTCCCGAACAGGATCTCATTCGCCAGCGGCTGTTTGATCTTGTCGTGGATTAGCCTGGACATGGGGCGGGCGCCGTAGCGGGGGTCGAAGCCGTTTTTGGCTAGCCATTCGCGGGCTTCTTCGGTGAGTTTTACGAGGACACGTTTTTCGGCTAGTTGGCCGTTTAGCTCTTTGATGAACTTGTCGACGATCAGTTTGATGTTGTCGATATCGAGCGCCTTAAACGGGACCCACGCGTCGAGGCGGTTGCGGAATTCGGGGGTGAAGGTGCGTTCGATGGCGCCTTTAGCGTTGCCTTTTGTACTCGCATCGTTGCGAAACCCGACGCCGCCGCTTGATAGCTCGCGGGCACCGGCGTTGGTGGTCATGATGAGGATGACGTTGCGGAAATCGGCCTTTTTGCCGTTGTTGTCGGTCAGCGTCGCCGAGTCCATCACCTGGAGCAGCAGGTTGAACAGGTTCGGGTGAGCTTTTTCGATCTCATCCAGCACGAGCACTGCGTGCGGCGTGCGCATGATCGCCTCGGTCAACAAACCGCCCTGGTCGAAGCCGACGTAGCCGGGCGGCGCGCCGATCAGCCGCGAAACCGTGTGCGGCTCGGCATATTCGCTCATGTCGAAGCGGATGAACTCGACGCCGAGGATCTCGGCAAGCTGTTTTGAAACTTCCGTTTTGCCGACGCCGGTCGGGCCGGAGAACAGGAACGAGCCGACCGGTTTCGTCTGATGACCTAAACCGGCACGCGATATCTGAATCGCATCGACGATCACGTCGATCGCGTCGTCCTGGCCGAAGATCGTTTTTTTGATGTCCCCGCGGAGGTCTTTCAATCGCGCCTTTTCGTCGGCTACCACAGTCTTCGGCGGGATCTTTGCCATGCGGGCGATGGTGTTTTCGACCATCTGGACCGACACGCGTTTCGGTCGCTTGCTCGCGGGCAGCAGCTTTACTGAGGCTCCGACCTCGTCGATCACATCGATGGCTTTGTCCGGCAAATACCGGTCGTTGATATATTTTCCGGCAAGCTCCGATGCGACTTTGAGCGATTCATCGCTGTAACGGACTTCGTGGTGCTTCTCGTAGAACTTCTTTAAGCCCTTCAAAATTTGGTAGGTTTCGTCGATCGTCGGCTCGCCGATCTCGATCTTTTGAAACCGGCGCGCTAACGCCCGGTCGCGGTCGAACGCTGCCTTGTATTCCGCGAACGTGGTTGAACCGATGCATCTTAACTCACCCGCCGCCAACGCAGGCTTCAAAATATTGGAAGCATCCATCGATCCGCCTGAGACCGATCCCGCTCCAACGATAGTGTGAATCTCATCGATAAAAAGAATGGCGTTCTCTTCCTGCTTCAGGTCGTTAATGATGGCCTTAAACCGCTGCTCGAAATCGCCGCGATAACGCGTTCCGGCCAGCACCGCGCCCATGTCTAAAGCGAAAACTTTCGCCCCTTGCAAAACCTCGGGCACATTTCCCTCGCTGATTTTTAGCGCCAATCCTTCAGCCAACGCGGTTTTCCCGACGCCAGGTTCGCCGACATAAAGCGGGTTGTTCTTTTTTCGCCGGCACAGAACTTGAATGGTGCGTTCGATCTCAGCCGTGCGGCCAACAATAGGATCAATCTCGCCGTTCGCGGCTTTTTCGACCAACTCGACTGTAAAACTTTCCAGCGGCTTCTTGCGTTCGCCCGCGCCGATTCCACCACCGAATTCTTCGTCCTCAAAACCTTCGGGCATCGGGCCGCCCGCATCGATCTTTGAAATGCCGTGTGCAATGTAATTGAGAATATCCAGCCGCGTCACACCTTGCTGCAGCAGCAGGTAAACCGCGTACGACTGTTTCGCCTGATAAAGCGATGCAAGAATATTGCCGCCGTTGACGGCCGGCTGGCCGCTGCCCTCGGCCTGAAGGACGGCGTATTGAATTGTGGACTGAAAAGTCGAGGTCAGCTCCGGCATGTGCCTGGCCGATTCAGGAATCTTTTCAAGCACGTCGCGGAAATACTCTTCAAGCGCGAGGCCTAACTCCTCCAGCCTTGCACCGCAGTTGAACAAAATGTCCCGCGCCGAACTGTCCTCAAGCAACGCGTACAACAAATGCTCAAGCGTCACAAACTCATGCTTGTGCCTGACCGCCTGATCGACGGCAAAACTTAGGGTTTCTTCTAATTCCTTTGTGAGCATTAACTCTTATCGCGACACTTTTTCAGCCAACTTCTCTTGCAACCAAAGATTCAAAAGCGTCTCAGACGAAACCCCCACGCTTTTTTGCGAGCGACCGAAGTTTCGAGTTTAGCGAATCTTCAACCGCAAAATAATGAACATCCGGTCCAAGCTCGACCGTGAATTCGACCTCTTCGCTATTTTCCGGCAGATCGTGCGTGTCCCAATATTCGCCGATCTCCAAATACGACCGCTTTTTCGAAATTGAACTTTTATTTTCTGCCATACCTCTTCTTCTCTGAGCTTGTCATATCTTTGGCCGAAAGTACTAAAGCATGTTTTCGACCTTGTAAATAAAGTAGCAGATCAAATATCTGCCTTCGTCCGTCTTACCGTGAGCCGAATAAACATTTTCGTCTTTTCTATCTCCTTTTTCAACAAAATGATATCTCGGCGAATTTACGAACACCTCTCGAACTTCTTGAACTGTCACGGAATGTTTCCAAATCAATTTTTGGATGATCTTTTCCAACCAAATAAACCCGATAATTTTCATGATTGCTTTAGATCGATCTCGCTCCGCTTGAAGTTATTTCCGAGATATACATGTTGAATTCTATGTCCGTTCGCGAGTATACATCGCTCATCGCGATCTCGACCCTACCGGCAGTTGTTGGATCTTCACTCAGCATAAAGATCGACGGCCCTGAACCCGAGATTCCTCCGCCTAACGCTCCGGCATCAAGACTTGCCGCTTTTACTTCGTCAAATTTCGGGATCAATAATTTCCGCACCGGCTCGACGATAAAATCTTC
Source organism: uncultured Acidobacteriota bacterium (assembly GCA_902826385.1). Classification (GTDB taxonomy): domain Bacteria; phylum Acidobacteriota; class Blastocatellia; order Pyrinomonadales; family Pyrinomonadaceae; genus OLB17. The sequence continues at coordinate 3,215 of CADEEU010000040.1, forward strand.
CATTGAGCGCGCGATCAAAGCGTAGTCGCCTTTCGCAAGCCCTGCTACAAGTGAGCCGACGTTACCCCATTGCCTTGTCGCTGTTTTCAGCGGAACATCTTTCGGCAGGATCGCTCGGGCTTCTGCGGTCTTGATCTCGATCTGAGGATGAATGATCGTTGCCCAGAGCGGCGGAAATTCGAGCGTTACGACGTCGAGCGGATCGGTTGAGCGAACCAGCGTAAAACCGCCAAAGATGCACGGTGCAACATTGTCCGCGTGGCGTGAGCCGGAGGCAAGGTGTTCGCCCTCCATCGCGAACCCGACCAATTCGGTTTTTGAGAAGCGGTCGCCCAGCAGACGATTAGTCGCGACAACCGCACCGGCGGAGCTGGCCGCGCTTGAGCCGATGCCGCTGCCGGGTTTGATGTGTTTTGTGATCTCAATCTCGAGCCCGAAATCGGCACCGGAACTTTGCAGCATCGCGGCCGCGGCTACACCCGCGACGTTTCGTTCGGGTTCAGTGGGCACGCCGAAATCATCGCGGTTAATAATGCGGATGCCCGGCGCGTCCGTGCGTCGCACTATCATCTCGTCGAACGGCTCACTAAGCGCAAAGCCTAAACAATCGAACCCGCAAACGACATTTGCCACCGTTGCGGGCGCCTGAACGCGGACTTCCTGCATATTTCCGATATCGAACCGAAACGTATTATGATTACTAGCTTCGGCGACGCGCCGAAACTGAATCTTGCCCCATCGATGCAATACTTTAGCACAAACCGCCGGTCGCCTGAGGCGACGTTCGAACAAGCTGTGCTGCGCGGACAGCCGGACGACAAGGGCTTGTATTTCCCTGCATCGATCCCGAAACTGACCGACGAATTTTTCCAGCGGCTGCATGCTCGCGCGGAAGACGAGATCGCGTTTGACGTGATACGACCTTACATTGGCGGATCGATACCGGATGAAAAGCTTTTCGAGATCTGCCGCGAGACGGTAAATTTTCCTTTCCCGCTCATACGCATTACTGACGACATTTCCGCTCTCGAGCTTTTCCACGGGCCGACGCTCGCTTTTAAGGATGTCGGTGCTCGGTTCATGAGCCGTTGCCTTCGTCATTTTTCGGCGGAACGTGACGGTAAAACGATTGTGATTGTCGCTACATCCGGCGATACGGGCGGTGCGGTCGCTAACGGATTTCACGATGTTGAGGGCATCGAGGTCATAATTCTTTATCCGAAGGACCGGGTCAGCAAGGTGCAAGAATTACAGTTGACAACGCTCGGCGGAAATGTAACTACATTGGAATTACATAGCTCTTTTGACGAGTGTCAGGCGATAGCGAAACAGGCCTTGGCGGACACGGAATTGCAAAAACAGGCCTTCGTAACATCGGCGAACTCGATCAATGTTGCACGCTGGCTGCCGCAGCAGTTCTATTACTTTTTTGCGTTAAAAGAGTGGCAGGACGAGCCGCCGGTCATTGCTGTTCCGAGCGGCAATTTCGGAAATCTTGCGTCGGGCGTGCTCGCGAATATGTCAGGCTTGCCGGTTTCGCATTTCATCGCGGCTTGTAACGCAAACCGGGTGGTGCCGGATTTCTTCGAAACCGGTGATTACAAACCTAAATCTTCAGTTGCCACCTTGTCGAATGCGATGGATGTCGGCGACCCTAGTAACTTTGTCCGCGTACTCGAGATATTCGGTCGCGATAACAGCGAGCTAAAAAGGCGGATGAGCGCCACAAGCGTTTCGGATGAGCAAACGGCGGAAACTATGCGGTATGTACATAGTAATTACGGCTATGTTCTCGATCCGCACGGAGCGGTGGCATACTCGGCTTTGTCCGATTATCTGGATGATCATACGGCCGCTCGCGGGATCATTTTAGAAACGGCTCATCCGGTAAAGTTCGATTCGGTTTCCGGGATAATCGGTGCCGATACGGCAATGCCGGCATCGATCAAAGATTTGTTAACAAAGCAAAAACAGGTTACCGAGATGGAGCCGAACTACGAAGCGGTGCGTGAGGTAATTTTAGAGAAAGCAAAATGAAAGTGTTGAAATTTGGCGGCTCGTCGGTTGCCAATGCGGAAAATATCGGAAAGGTTTTAGAGATTGTGAAGCGCGCTTCGGCAGAAGACGCCTGCGTGGTAGTGCTGTCCGCGATGCAGGGGACGACGGACGCCTTGATCGACACCGGCCGAATTGCCGAACGCGGCGACGAAGCTTTCTTGACAAGAACCGCGGAGATCGCAGCGCAGCACTCAACCGCGATCGAATCTTTGTTCGAGAATATTGATAAATCCGAAATTGCCGCAGTTGTCGATTCCGCCGTTAAAGATCTCGAGAGCGTTTACGAAGGCGTCCGCCGCGTCGGCGAGTTGTCGCTGAAAACGCTCGACCGAATTTTGAGCTTTGGCGAGATCGCCTCGACCAAAATGTTCTCGGCAAAGCTTAAAGGGGAAGGAGTCGAAAACGAATGGCACGACAGCCGGATGCTCATCCGCACGGATTCAAACTACGGCTTCGCGGCGGTCGATTTTAAGGAAACGAACAAGCTGATCGCCGATGCGATCGGCAAATCGAAAACGCGGCTGCACATCGTACCCGGCTTTATTGCGTCGGACAGCGATGGGTTTACAACCACATTAGGTCGCGGCGGTTCTGACTACACAGCCGCAATTTTCGCGGCGGCGCTTGATGCAGAGATTCTTGAAATCTGGACAGATGTCAGCGGCATGATGACGGCCGATCCGCGTTTCGTCCGCAATGTGCGGCAGATACCGCGGATAAATTATCGCGAGGCGATGGAGCTGTCGCACTTCGGCGCTAAGGTGATCTACCCGCCGACGATCCAGCCGGTCATGGCGAAGGGAATTCCGGTGCTCGTAAAAAACACGTTCGAACCAGACGCGGTCGGGACGTTGATCGAGGCCGAGTCGCCCGACACCGGCGAGATTGTCCGCGGCATCACGAGCATCGACCGCATCAGCGTGCTTAGCCTCGAGGGCAGCGGCATGGTCGGCATTCCCGGTTTCTCAAAACGTCTTTTCGACGCACTCTCGCGGGCCGAGATAAACGTCATTCTTATCACGCAAAGTTCATCAGAACATTCCATCTGCGTCGCCATCGAAGAAAAGCACAGCGACCGGGCAAAACGCGTCGTCGACCGCGAGTTCGAATACGAGATCAACATCGGCAAGATCGACCCGTTAAAAGTGGAAAGCGGTTTTTCCATCCTCGCCCTCGTCGGCGACCGGATGAAAGAACACACCGGCGTCAGCGGCAAGATGTTCTCGACGCTCGGGCACAACGGCATCAACATTCACGCGATCGCTCAAGGCTCGTCCGAACGAAATATCTCGGCGATCATCGGCTCGAAGGATGTTCGAAAGGCGGTGAATACGCTGCACGAAGAATTTTTCTCGGACGGCCGCAAGCAGATAAATTTATTCGTCGTCGGCGTTGGTACGGTCGGCAGCCGTCTGCTTGAGCAATTGCGACAGCAGCACGATTATCTGCTCGAAAACCTGCGACTGAATGTTCGCGTTGTGGGCTTGGCGAACAGCAAGCGACTGATCTTCGATGAAGAGGGGATCGATCTAAATTCGTGGAAACGACGACTATCGGACGCGACTGATACCAACCTCGTGCCTGCCGATACGGCAAACGTCATCATCGAACGAAATCTGCGTAACTCGGTTTTCGCAGACGTAACGGCCGATGCGGGTGTTGTCGAAATGTACCCGCAACTGCTGGAAAAAAGTGTGTCGGTTATCGCCTGCAACAAGGTCGCCGCATCTTCGGCCTATGAAAAATATGCCGGTTTGAAAGACCTTGCCCGCGAATACAACTCGAATTTCCTGTTCGAAACCAACGTCGGTGCCGGTTTGCCTGTTATCAACACGCTTAACGATCTTATGCGAAGCGGCGACCGGGTGAACCGTATCGAGGCGGTGCTTAGCGGCACGCTCAACTTCGTTTTTAACAATTACGACGGCTCGCGAAAGTTCGCCGATGTCGTCCGTCAGGCTCAGGATGAAGGATACACCGAACCGGACCCGCGGCTGGACCTGAGCGGAACCGATGTGGCCCGAAAGATACTAATTCTGGCACGCGAGGCGGGACACCGGCTTGAGATGGAGAACATAGAGAACATTCCTTTTCTGCCGGCATCTTGTTTCGAAGGCTCGGTCGATGATTTTTACGCGGAGATGGCGCGGCAGGAAAACCATTTTCGAAAGCTGCTGGACGATGCGGTGTCAAAAGGATTGAAGCTCAAATACATCGCGTCGCTCGTCGATGGCAAAGCATCCGTCGGGCTGCAGTCGATTGGCCCGGAACACAATTTTGCAAATCTTTCGGGCAAAGACAACGCGGTGCTTTTTTACACAAACCGTTACGCCGATTTGCCGCTGGTTGTAAAAGGCGCAGGAGCCGGAGCCGACGTAACCGCAGCCGGTGTATTTGCGGACATTATTCGGGCGGCGCGTTCATAGTCAGAAACGGTGCGGCAGCGACCGGATTAAAATGCGAAAGCCCGCGCGTGAGCAAGGGCGTAGATTCAGTACTTTGAGCGTCGCCCTCTTTGAGCACACTCTTCAAAAAAAACTATGGTCAAGAAACGGTTTCTATTTGTTGTTCCGGCACTTTTAGTAATAGCTCACGCCTCGTATGCCCAAAGTAATTACATCCCACCGTCAAGCAGTTGGGAACGCCGTACGCCGCAGCAGGCAAAGCTCGACCCAGCAAAACTGAAAGAGGCAGTTGATTTTGCAATCGCCAGTGAATCTAAGGCACCGCGCGATCTTGAGCTTGCTCACTTCCAAACTTTCGGCCGCGAACCATACGGTGAGCCAATCGGGCAGTTCAAGCAACGGGGTGAGCCGACGGGTTTGATCATCCGCAACGGTTACATCGTCGCCGAGTGGGGCGAGCCGTCGCGGGTCGATATGACTTTCAGCGTGACGAAAAGCTTTCTTTCTACAACGGTCGGTCTCGCATTCGACCGAAAGATGATTCGCAGCTTGCAGGACAAAGCAGTCGATTATTCAGCTCCGGTTGCGGTTTATACGCCGGGGCAAAAGTTCGACGACGCAGACCGGTTCGGCAGATCTCCTTTCATCGATCTCTTTGCGACCGAACACAACCGCAAGATCACGTGGGAGCATTTGCTTCGCCAAACCAGCGATTGGGAGGGCACGCTGTGGGGCAAACCCGAGTGGGCCGACCGCCCGGACCGCGATGCGACGACATGGTTGAATCGCAAACGCATCGAGCCTGGCACCGCGTGGGAATACAACGACGTTCGCGTAAACGTGCTTGCTCTTGCCGCATTGAACGTCTGGCGGCGTCCGCTGCCGGAAGTGTTGAAAGAATATGTTATGGACGATATCGGCGCTTCTAACACCTGGCGTTGGTTCGGGTATGAGAATTCGTTCGTCGTCATCGACGGCAAGATAATTCAGTCCGTAAGCGGCGGCGGCCATTGGGGCGGCGGCATGTTCATCAATGCTTATGACATGGCGCGGTTTGGTTTGCTAACGGCCCGCAATGGCAAGTGGGGCAACAAACAGATTCTCTCGACCGAATTCATCCGCCAGGCCAAAACGCCAACTGTCCCGCAAGCCACATACGGCTTCATGAACTGGCATCTCAACACCGATCGCAAATATTACCCGGCCGCTCCCGCTTCGGCATTCGTTCACGTCGGCAATGGGACAAACATCATTTACATCGACCCGGAAAATGAAATCGTGATCGTCGCCCGATGGATCGAGAATGGAAAGATAAACGAATTTATCGAAAAAGTGATGCTGAGCGTGAAGAACTGATCGACAACCGAATTCGTCGTCGGCCAATAGTTTTCTGACTGCCGTACAAAAAAAGCCGCCCGGCTTTCGGACGGCAAAAATGGAGGTTGATGTCAGACCGTGTTTATTTTAGTGCGTTTTCAAATGCAGTTTCGTAGTCTTCGCGTTTGGTGTTGTTGAATGTTTTGTAGACGACCTTCTTTTCTTTAAGGACGGCGACGGCCGAAGTCTTTCGCTTGTTCTCTTTGAAAAATTCGGCAAGGCCCAGTTTCTCGGCTTTCATCATCGATTCCTTCACAGCTTTGTCGTCGGTCACGTCGAACACCACGAAACTAAACTTGTCGCTGTAATCCTTCATCAGTTTCATCATTACAGGTTCAACATTTTTGCAGTACGGGCACCATTCGGCACTGATTACGGCAACGATCGGTTTCATCTTCTCCTTGCCCATCATTTCTTTATCATTCATATCCTGCGCTTGGGCGCCGAAAGCAAACACTAGCGCCATAAGGCCGGCGAATAAGCCACTGGCTAACAATCTTTTCATAAGATAAATGCTCCTTTGTGATTTCTATTGTCGTTTCGCAACAAACTAGTGAAGTTAAAAGAAGCCGATTTTATTCCGCGCGCAAAAAAACTTTTGTCGGGAATAAAGCAGCTGCCTTCTGGCTTCTTTTGCACAGTTCCGAGACGAATTCTCAAATCCAAAACGACACAAATGATGTTGCCGAGTTTGGACGGTCGTGCTTTGCGGTCAGGCCGGAGGTGTGTCTCGGAACAGTCAAACTAAAAGGAGTAAAATTGTGAAAGAAAATCTTTTCAGATATCTAACGGCGCTTGCGGTAATTATGGCGTTTGCGAGTTTCGTAACGGCGCAGGAAGGAAGCTCGACCGAGATGAGCTCTTCGTGGCACCAGAACCGGCAGATAGTGATCACTCGTCCGGGCACATATCGCCTGCGCGATGATCTTAGAGTGCGAAGCGGAAACGCGATCGTCATAAGAGGCTCGAATGTGACGCTCGACCTCGGCGGCAACTCTGTTTACACAGAAACACCCGGGACCGGATCGGGAATCACCGTTGACGGCGAGAGCGGAGTCGAGGTGCGTAACGGTAAGGTCAGCGGGTTCAATACGAACGTAAACGTGACCAACTCCGAAAATGTGCGCGTGCGAAATCTGCAGATAGTAGGACGCGGGCTCGCGCCCAACAATGGTCCGAGCGAGATCGGCGTTCTGCTGATCCAGACGCGAGGCGCTTATATAGAAAACAACACGATTTCGTCAGTAAATCTCGGAGTTTTCGTCCGCGGAGGCTTTTCTACCGGCAACAGGATTTTCGAGAACGTGATAACCGGCGGAGCAAATCCCGCAAACAACTTGCTCGGTATTTGCTACAATCCCGCAGCGAACGCCGGATCGGAAGGACCGCGTGGCGACAATATCTACAACAACCACATCACGCGGTTCGGTTTTGCCCTGGCGATCAGTGCCGGGTCAATACACAACGTGTTCAACGAAAATGTCCTGGCCTCTTTTAACGGAGGTTTCCGCGAACCTCAGGCACTGACATCGGGCGGCGGCACCAACGTTTCCGAAGGAAACATCATGGTGACGATTCCCGCGACTGTTCTGCCATAGTCTGAAACTCATTCGGAAAAGAGGCGGCGGAAAAGATCAGCGTCTGCCTCTTTTCTTTCTTGCTTCGGGAATAAACTGGTGTAAGCTCGATATCTTTAGTCGGGATATGTTCGGATTTTTCAGGCCTAAACGGGACGAGACAGATAATTTCGAGCTTGAGGCAATGCCGCTGCTCAAAGACGTGTACCGGGTGGCGCTTTGGCTTTCGCGTGACGTGAGCGAAGCCGAAGACCTGACGCAGGAGACGTTTGTCCAGGCATTTAAGTCTTTTCATCGCTATGAGAAGGGAACGAATTGCAAGGCCTGGCTAATGACGATACTGCATCACACAAATGCCAAACGGTTGAGAAAACTGTCGCGTTTGCGAATTGTCGAAGACCCGGACGAGCAGATTGCATCGACGATTGCGTTTGAGCCGCCGGCGCCGCAGAACATTACCGATGACGACATTCTCTTAGCGCTGGGAAATTTGCCCGAACAATTTCGCCACGTGGTTGTGATGGCCGATGTTGAAGATTTTGCCTACAAGGAAGTGGCCGACATTTTAGGTATTCCGATCGGGACGGTAATGTCACGCCTGCACCGCGGCCGAAAGCTGCTCAGGATAGAGCTTGCGTCGCACGAGGCAGCCGTCCGGTTCAAATCCCGAAAAATATCGGCAAAAGGTTAGGTTATGGATTGCAGAGAATTTGACGAAATTGCGGACTCTTATCTGAGCGGTGAGCTTTTGGTTGAAACGAATCACGAGCTGATCCGCCATCTTGAACACTGCGCCGACTGCCGCAAGTCTCTGGCTCATAAGCGGGAATTCAGGACGAGGCTGCAAAACGCAGTCAAGGCCGCGTCTGCTCCGGACGCGGGTTTCGCCGCACGCCTTCGCTCGCAAATTCGCGAACAAGCGACGCCGAGAGGTTCGCGATTACTAATTCCGGCTGTCACTTTTGGCGGCCTTCTGATCGCCGGATTGCTGGGCCTCTATGTTTTCTTAGGGCCGCAATTTACTTCTACGCAGTCTGCCCGCGCGGACCTTGAAGAAGCCCTGCACCAGACAGGCCTAATGGCCGCACTTCACGATGCGTTGGGAACGCACAAGGACTGCGGATTCAAGTTCGCAAAGAACCCGCCGATACAGGTCGTGAACGACCATGAATACGCTGCCCTGAAATCGGAATTTCCCGGCACGCTCGAACTTGTTGAAAAACACGACTGTCTTTTCAAGGGAAGAAAATACTCACACATGATCCTTCGGAGCGGCGAGAAACTGATCTCCATTCTAAAAACCGCGTCCGAATCCGCCAGCGACTCACAAACCATCGTCTCCGTTCCAACGGAGAATCTCCAGATCGCAGAGTTTCAACGAAACGGAAAATCCGTTTTCGTGATCAGCGACCTCGCCGAAACCGAAAATCTCCAGATAGCTCGGGTAATCTTGACTGGAAAAAGCGTGTAAAGCCGGTTTTTTGTTGAAACTCTACGCCTCAACTATTTCATAGCTCGTGGTAATCGCTGCCGTCGGCCTGACCGTCGCGGCGACGGAGCAGTATTTTGTGTCGGAGAGTTCTATCGCGTCGGCGACGGCTTTTTCCGAAACGCTACGGCCGTGCACGATATGGTTGATGTGGAAGGCGGTAAATTTGCGCGGATGGTCTTCGGCGCGGGTGCCGGTTATATCGACGCGGTAGTCGGTCACCTGCTGGCGTTTTTTGAGCAGAATCGAGATCACATCGGCCGCGGTACAGCCGGCTACGGCGACTAGCAGCATCTCGACGGGCGTCGGTGCCGCTTTTCTATCTCCATTTGTATCAATAACTTGGGCGTGGCCGCTGGGCGGCGTGCCGATAAAAAATTCATCGCCCGCGTAACTGACGGTCGCGGTGTAAGTGTTTGTCGCCATTGTCGAAAATCCCCTTTGTCGATGCCTGATTTTGAGCCGTATTCTAACACAGCCGACTTCTACTAACTCGCCGACAACTTTTGGTACAAAAAATGCTTCAAAGCGCGCGTAGGCTGCGGTGTGCCATCACTTTATTACAGTTTGGAGATCAAGAAAATGAAACGCTTTTATAACACTTTGTTGTCATTTGCGGCGGTCGGGTTTGTCCTTTTTGGCGTCGCGGTCAACGCGGACGCACAACAGCGGTCGGTGCGCGAAGTGCGCGACGCCGTTCGCACGCTGAATTCGCAGATCGACGATCTGCAGTACACGGTCGATTTCGAGGTTAAGAACAACGGTGGTTCGGCTAGTTTGAGCGATGCCGACACGGCCTTGCGAAACCTGAAGGACAAGGTCGGAGCATTCGACAAAAACGTCACCGCCCGACGCGAGAACCGCGACGACGTAAACGAGATTATCACTGCCGCAAAAGATGTTGACGCGGCACTGCGGAACGCTTCGCTCAGCCGCTCGATCCGCGACGATTGGTCGGACGTGAAACAGACGATCGAAACGCTGTCGATGAAATACGGCGTTACGGCGAACTGGAACACGCGCGTTTCCAATACATCGCGTACGCCCGCAATGTCCACGCCTGTCCGAGCTTCGGCCCCGGGACTGACCGGCACCTATCGTTTGGACAATGCACGCAGCGAAAGCACCGCCGATATTCTGGCCAATACCACCGTTGCGGCGGGACAAAAACAGGATCTGGAATCGAAGCTTGAAGCCCCGGAAGAGATTGCGATTTTGCTTCGCGGCAACCAGGTGACGCTCGCTTCGTCCAAATCGACGCCGGTTTCAGTCGTCGCCGACGGTCGCGAGAAAACCGAAAATACAAACGGCCGCACCGTCCGGCTGAAAGCAACCCTTCGCGGCGACGTGCTGACCGTTTCAAGCCTCGGCGGCGAGACGGATTATACGGTCACCTTTACCTCCGCCGACCGCGGCCAGACGCTGAAAGTCACGCGTCGGATCACGACCGATTATTTGACCGAAACCATTTTCGCGGAAAGCGTTTACACAAAAACGGACGCGGTTGCCGGTCTCGGTATCGACGGCAGCGGTACTCCGGCCGATGACGACACGTATTCGAGCAACGACCCGAACGACTCGCAAAACGGCGGAGTTCCGTCGATCGTAACGCCGCGCATCGGTGAGTTCATTGTCCCCAACGGCACGCAGGTGTCGGCCGTTTTGGAAAATCTTATCGACACGAAAGTTTCGCAGAACAACGACCGCTTTCGAATGACCGTGCAGTCACCGGACGAATTCCGCGGCGCTATTCTCGAAGGCTACCTCACGGGCGTGGGCCGCTCCGGGCAGGTATCGGGACGTTCGAATGTGACATTTAACTTTACGAAAATAACTTTGCGGGACGGCAAGGCCTACGATTTTGCCGGCACGCTTTCCGGTATCAAGGACGCCTACGGCAAAGACGTCAGGATCGATTCCGAAGGCACTGCCAAAGGCGACAGCCAGACGAAAGAAACCGCAAAACGCGGCGGTATCGGTGCCGGTGCGGGCGCGATCTTGGGCGCGATAATCGGCGGCGGAAAAGGGGCGGCAATCGGTGCAATAATCGGCGGCGGTGCCGGTGCGGGCTCCGTCGTGGCCCAGGGCCGTGACGATCTGAAACTGCAGCAAGGTTCGGTTATTACCGTAGTTTCCTCCTCGCCGATTAAACGCGATCAGCAAGTCAGCGAGAATTAGCCGCAGATTCACGCAGATAAACGCAGATTAGAATTTTCAGAACGACAGGCACATTGCAAATTGCCCGTCGTTTTCTTTTTGTCTATCATCATCTCCGAAACTTTTTTATCCGCGTTTATCCGCGTGAATCTGCGGTAAAAAATTCATATGAGCCTTCTACCCGAAGAAATTGAACAATACCGCGACCGAAAGTGGCGGCGTGAGGAATCGCTACGGGTTGATTCGGCCGAGGCGGTCGAGGCGATGGTCGAGGACCTCGGGTTTTGTCTCGGGCTGACGGATGCGAGAAAAAACCTGCCGTCGGTTTACATTGCCGTCTGCGGCCGACGCGACGCGCACATGCCGCGTAATGTGCAGAAAGATTATGAGGCAAGCCGGGCTTGGGTGCTTAAAGACGAAGTTATCGCCCGCGGCAACGTTTATTACGCCAAGTTAGTAAAAGGAAATTCGATGTTTCTGGCCCCGCGTATGATTCCGGTTTTTAACGCTATCTGGGGCGTACCAAAAAAAGCTGAAAGCCGCGAACTGTCCGAAAATGCCCGCAAAGTGCTGAAAGTTTTGCGAAAAGAATGGGAAATGGCGACCAGCGATCTGCGTTCGGAATGCGGATTTAAGGAAAAATCCGACCTGACAAAAGCCGTCGACGAACTGCAGAAAAAAATGAAAGTAGTTCCGCAGGAAGTCGTTTATGTCCCCAAATTCACTTACATCTGGACACTTGCCGAGGCGCGGTTCCCTGAAAAGATCGCGGCAAAGATGTCACGTGAACAAGCAGTTCGTGAAATCGCGCGAGCGTATCTTTCAATGTGCGGGACGACGCTGCTCGGCGACCTGTCCCGGGCGTTCGGTTTTTACCGCTGGGAATCGGGAAGAGCGAATCATCAACTTGTCGATGAAGGTTTCGCCGAACGCCTCGGCACGGGTATTTATCGGCTCGTCACGTGAGTGTTGCCGGGCGTGGAAACAAAACCGATAATTTGTCCGTAGTATTTGCTAATTAGCAGAGTCGTTCGCATCATCAATCTGCTGCCGAATTCTTACTCTTCCTTTGCGTTCTTCGCGAGCTTTGCGTGAAATTTTCTTCCACGCGGAGCTCGCAAGAAAAAGCCGCTAAGCAATGTGTATGTGTTTTTGCACTCCGGCTTTTCGTCGATTTTTTTATTCAGGAGAT
>CADEEU010000041.1 GCA_902826385.1 uncultured Acidobacteriota bacterium
TTTGAATTGCCACTAGCTTTAGCTAGTGGACAAGTTATCAGGAAGAGTCCGAGGGCTTTAGCCCAAACCGCGCTCTGATCGGCATAAATAGTAGATTGGGCTAAAGCCCGAAACCTCTTTTTGCAACCCATCCACTAGCTGAAGCGGCACTAATATCGTTGACTCACCCAAGTAGTATGGTGGGGCAAAGCCGCTAAGTACGCTTTTTAAGATTTTCGCGGCTTACGCTTGGGCGGTTTCTTTTTTGGTTCGGGCGTGACTTCACTATAAGGCACTTTCACCAATTTCTTGGTGAGTGCCTTAAACTTCTCGAAGTCTGTTAAGTTTTCTTTTTCCTTTTCGTTTTCCGTTGCGGCCCTCTCTTAGGCGGTTGGAAGATAGTCGCCAATCAATTCTGAATACGTCAGACGCTTTCCTACGATCCCCTTAACTGTCTGTAGAAACCTGTGCTGATCGTTTCCTTTCCGTTCGTTAAATCGAAGCAATTGAGCGTCAATATATTTTTGCAGATGTTCGGGTGAAACTGAAATGTAAGAGCCTTTGATTGTTCGCTTAAGGCACGACCAAAAATTTTCAATCGAGTTCGTGTGAATATGGTCACGGACGTATCCGACCGAATGGTCGATGATTTCGTGTCGATAGAGGTTACGAAGATTCAGGTAGCCTTTCCATTCGTCGGTAATCAGGTTAGAGCCCGTCACCGCATTGTCGGTTACGAACTGGCGAATGTTTAGAGCGTCGCGGCTTTTGACAACCTTTGCCGCCGCTCGACCGTTTCGTTGTACCATTCCAAGCACGGCCTTTTTATGACCCATCGAACCCGCTTTTCTGACCACTCTACGGCGTCGGTCGGCGTGCATATTTTTCGCGTCGCCGCCGATAAATGACTCATCGGCTTCAATGGTTCCTGATAGCCTTTCGAACGTTCCAGACGCCATTGCTGTGCGAATGCGATGCATTAAAAACCAAGCGGTTTTCTGCGTGACGCCCAGATCACGGTGAATCTCGTAACTCGAAATGCCATTTTTGCAGGTGGCAACTAACCACATCGCGGCAAGCCATTTATCGAGTTTGATCGGTGAATCTTCAAAGATCGTTCCAACCTTTATCGAGAATTGCTTTTTGCATCCCTTACACTTCCAAATCTTACGAGTTGAAAGGAACGATGTTCGGTCGCACTCGCAACGCGGACAGACTGCAATGCCGTTTTCCCAACGCATATTTGCTAAAAATTCGATGCAGGTAAGATCGTCGGAAAAGTATCGAATTGCTTCTTGAAGTGTTTCGGGTAGTTTCGCGTTCATATAATTTAGATATATACCTTATGCCCATATACACTACAAAGGTATAGTCGCTCTGTCAAGTGAAAATGTGTACTTGACAGGTATAGGTTATAAGCCTATCCTTTAGAGGTGGCAGAAGAGCGAATCAAGGTGTGGCAGTTTACTTGTGAGCGGTGTGAGCATAAGTGGTTTCCGCGTAACGCCGAGGACGAAAAGGTGCAACGTCCGGCGACCTGCCCGAATAAGAGATGTAAAAGTCCGTATTGGCAACGGCCCCGGCAAAATGCTATAAATAAGCGGACGGAGTTTCCAAAGCTCCGCCCGTCCAATAAAGGTTAGCTGTCACTAACCTTTAGCATTACCGAAGCCCTCAAACGTCTAACGGTGTTCTGGGCATTTGAAAACGGCAATCTGACCAACGGTCAGAATTAACGCACCGTCCGAAGCAGGACGGTATTCTTTGACAGCAACGCACCCGCACCCATAGATGCAATAGCGTTCTGCCGATATTTTCTTAATAGTCATTTTCTGTGACGCACACAGCCAGTCTGTGCCAAGTATTTTCTGGTTGGTGAGTGGGCGGCAAAGAAAGGTGGCCACACGCAATCCGCCGCCCACGCGAAACTTTCCGTTGCCGTATGGTGGTGGATTTGATAAGATACAAATGAAGCCTCTCGCCGCAAAAGCGAGGAAAAATGTTAGTACCATTTGGTTTCAACTCGACGGCCAGTGTCTGATACACACTGGCCGTCACCTGTTTTTAAAGATTTAAGTGAGCCTGCATCTCTTTTCTCCCGTAAGAATCAGCGTCTTCGTTCGAGTCGCCTTTGGCTTGTTTTTCATAGACCGCTAGCCGTTTTCCTTGTCCAATTACTGTCTGAACGATAAGTCCTTCATCAATCATCTTTTCAACGGCTCCGTTCATTTTGTCTCTGGTGATCTCGCCGGATTCGTCGGGGAAGTATTTTTGCATTGCCTCAATCAATTCTTTGCGTCCGAATTTCTTTGGTGTGAAAGCTAATGCTTTTATCGCCGTACCGCTCAAGCCGCCGCTTCGCCTCCTTCTTTTCGGTCTGTCGGGTGGCTTTACATGTTCGCCTGATAGCGGAACGTCGGTGTTAAGTGTTTGGCCGCCCGTCGGCCCTTTAGAGAAAAACGCTTCAACCTGATCAATGGCGTTAAGAGTCTTTTCGTATTCCTCTTTCGCCCGTATACGCAGTATCGCAAAATCTCTGAGTTCCATATAACACATTATCCGGCATGGAGCCGCACACGTCAAGATAAAAAACACACCAAGACCCCTTTTTCGAAGATAATTTCCGAAATGAGACTTTTGATGTGTTTTTTAGGTATTAAGGCGTTGGTATTCCGGATTTAGAAAATGGCGGGTGAGCGTGGTATATTAGTGCCGCTGAAGCTAGTGGCAATTCTCTATTAAAACCTTATCCACCTAGCTGAAACTAGCGGCAATTCTCTATTAAAAAAGGTATTCATGGGAAAAAGTCGGCTGAACGCGGGAAATGTAACATTAAATACGGGTTACGGGCAATGGATTATGGGTTTTGTGGGCGTTGGGTTGGGTAGAATTCGGTGAATGTTGGGCGTTTTTCCGTGAATTGTGACCGGAATAATCCGCACAACGGTCGATGTGCAAGGTTTTCTGGCGACAGTTCAAAGAATTCTAGCGATAATTCCTGGAATTTTGACGATAGTTCAAAGAATTCCAGCGATAATTCTTGGAATTTTGACGATAGTTCAAAGAATTCCAGTGATAATTCAAAGAATCTCAGCGAGAGTTCCAGGAACTATGACGATAATTCAAAGAATTTCAGCGATAATTCCGGGAATTATGAGGAAAATTCCAAGAATTCCGGTGATAATTCAGGGAATTTTGACAACAATTCAGAGAATGCCGGCCAACGTGCAATGTATTTTGTCGAACGCGACGGAAATGCCGGCCTGCGACGCATAACTGCCTAAGTATCCGACCTGCCGAACTAAGCTGGTCGGATGCATCTTTGGTGAGTTAAAATTCATCTTTAGTCAGGTAACTATCAAAAGATCGTCGTTCGATCTGGAAACAGCCTTTTATTTCAGGATTTTCGATGTTTAAGACACTAACTTTATTGACCGTCTGCCTTTTTTCTACGAGTGTTTTTGCGCAGAACGTTTCGCCGGGGTTCGATCTTTCTAATTATGGGGTGCGGATTGAGCCGGACAAGCGGGTTATGGTTGTTTTGGCTACGCTGGAGTCGGCGCGGACGGTTGATTCGGCGGGGAATGATGTGCCGGTGATCGCATCGCCGCTGTCGACCGAGGGCGGAAAGTTTCGCGAGCTGCTGCGGAGCGATCTGGCGGCAATGCCGGCCGATCTGCGGCAGCGGATTTCGACGTTCGTCGTGGCGCACAAAAAGCGTTACTCGAACCAGTCGGACACAGAGTTGGTCGGGCCGTTTATCTCGATGGCCTACGCCCTGACGCCGGCCCCGGAGCTTGCCGATCCGGTGGTTACGTCCGATCTGCCGGGAAACTTACTGGACGTTTTGGATTTTGCTCCGCTGGTGCGCGATTTTTATCGCCGCTCCAGTATGAGCGGCAATATCAACGAGTACGTCAAAACATATCAGAAAACGGCGGACGGACGGCTAAGAAGCTCGACCCGCGAAATGGTCAGCGAGATTTTGACCTATCTGAACACGAAGCCGCAGATTTTTGTCACCGAAAAGGTCAAAACCGAAACGCAGAGGTCCGGCAGTAAGCGGACGACGCTAAAAAATACGGAAGTGCGCGAACGCGAACGCACTTTTGCGATCGTTCCCGATCTACTGGCCCCGGTCAACACGGTCAACTTTGTAAATGTTAAGGACGAATATTTTGTCGTCGTACCCGCCGAATTACCGATCGACCGCGGGCTGAGCACGTCAGAAGTGAGACGCGGATTCCTGCAGTTCGTAATCGATCCGCTGGTTTACAGCCTCGGGAAGGATGTCGAGATGGTCCGGCCGACTGTAAAGAAACTTCTGGATGAACGCCGGAAAATTGATCCCGCGGCCTCGCCGGATGTTTACCTTACCATTTCCCGCTCGATGGTTGCGGCCGTCGATGCAAAGCAGGCCGAATATGTACGCGCCGCGGCCCTGACGGCACAAGCACGCCAACGCGTCGACGGCGTGAAGACCGACGCCGAGAAAAGAGCGATCGTTCAGGAGCTTGAGAAAGTTAAGTCAGGGTTGGCGGACGAAACGGCTCTGAGGCTGTCGGAAGACTATGAGAAAGGCGCGATCCTTGCCTTTTATTTTGCGGAACAGTTGAAAGATTTCGAGGGCTCCGGATTTGATATCGCTTCGTCGATGAAAGAGATGGTGCTCTCTTTCGACGGCACCAAAGAAACCGACCGGCTGGGACAATTTGCCGAAGCAAGAAAACGAGCCGTCGCCGCTCGCGAGCTGCGTAAGAAAAATCCCGTTGCGACCAGCGTTATCGTCGAAAACCCCGTGACAAATAAGCTGATCGAAATCCAAAAACTTATCGACGAAAAAAACTACGCGCAGGCTGGGGCCGAGCTAAAACAGCTTCGCGAGAAAAATCCGTCTGAGCCGCGCATCTATTACAACATCGGCCGCGTGATGAGCCTTTCGGCCGAAAGTATAACGGACGAAGAAAAACAAAAGGCGACGCTGCTCGAAGCAAAGATCGCTTTTGAAAATGTGGTCCGTTCCGCGACAACGACGACCGATCCGGCGTTGCTCTCGCTCACATACGTGGCCCTGGCAAAGATCTACGAGTTCTACGACAACAAAACGTACGCGATTTCAATCTACGATAAAGCTATCCAACTCGGCCCCGTCCCCGGCGGCGCTCACGGCGAAGCTTTGAACGCAAAGGCCCGGCTGATCAAGGAACAATAAAACAGAAGAATTTACAGGATAAACGGGATGGAAAGGATATTTTTGTCTATATCCTGATGCAATTTAACCGACTGTTTTACCGAGAAAACAGGCCTTTCTTTTCTTTCATCCTAAATATTCTGTTTATCTTGTTAACTCTTTCCCGCCGAATCTGATAACTTCTAATCGATGCCAAAAGACAAGTTTCGCAGTGGCTATGTCGGCTTGATCGGGCGGCCGAACGCGGGTAAATCTACGCTTCTGAATAAGCTGGTCGGTGAAAAGATCGCGGCTGTGTCGAACAAACCGCAGACGACACGCCACAAGATTCAGGGAATTGTTACCTCGCCCGAAGGACAGATCGTGTTTGTCGATACTCCCGGCGTGCATAAGCCCGGTTATCTCCTAAACCGCCGAATGATGGCCGCCGTTCATGATGCAATCCTCTCGGTCGATCTCCTCGTCCTGATGCGCGACGCCAGCGTTTCGACCGGAAACGGCGATAAGTTCGTGCTCGACCTGGTTAAGGAGTCGGAGAAACCGGCGGTGCTTGTTCTTAACAAAATCGACAAGATAAAAGACAAAACTATCCTCTTGCCACTGATCGAACATTATTCGAAAGAGTACGAGTTTGCCGAGATCGTTCCCGTTTCCGCACTAAAAGGCGATGCGGTCGATAACCTGCTAAAACAGATCGCAAAACATCTGCCTGAGGGCGAGCCGATTTTTGATGAAGACGAGCTTACGGACCAACCGACCAGGACACTTGTTGCCGAAATGGTGCGAGAACAAATTTTGATTACGACCGGTGACGAAATCCCATACGTGACGGCCGTCGTGACTGAAAAATACGACGATCAAACCGACCCGAATTCGGTCGAGATATTTTGTGCAATTTACGTCGAACGCTCTTCGCAAAAAGGAATAATCATCGGTAAAGGCGGATCGAAGCTAAAAAAGATCGGCACCGAAGCGCGCCTTTCGATGGAAGATCTTCTCAACAAAAAAGTGCGGCTAAATCTGTTCGTCAAGGTGGTCGCCGATTGGCGAAACAGCGGCCGTGAACTGGACGAGATCGGGGTTTACGAATGAGCACGGAGCCGATCAAATGGTACGCAGTTTCGGCCACCGTGCATGCAGAATATGTCGAGGCGGTCGAGTTTGCCTTTAATAATCTTGATTCACTCGGCAGCGACGTCGATCTGATGTCGAACAAAAACAGTGACGTTTCCACGGTGACCGGCTATTTTTCTCAACCGCCCGACGCCGATCATGTGCTCACCGAAATAAAAAATGCTGCAGCCATTTATAGCCTTTCGACAGAAGTCGATTTCGCATTACGCTTTTCTGTGATCGAGAATCAGGATTGGCTGGCCGGATGGAAAAAATATTGGAAGCCGGTCTAGATCGGGAGGTTTGTAATAGCAGCTCCTTGGCATGAGATAAACGACTCGACGAAAACTGTGATTCGCATTGAGCCGAACATGGCGTTCGGTACCGGCACGCATGAAACGACGCAACTTTGTCTAAAAGCGATTGATGAAAATTACCACGCAGATCAGTCTTTTCTGGACGTGGGCACGGGCACCGGAATTCTTGCGATCGCTGCGGCAAAAATTTCGGAAGGTGACGTAATAGTTTCGGGAGTGGATACGGATGCTGATTCAATAGACATCGCGGTCACGAATGCTGAGTTGAACGGCGTCGCCAATCGAATCAACTTTGCCGTCGGATCGATTAACCAGGAAATCCAATCGTACGATTTTGTTTGCGCCAATCTTACGGCCGATGTGATCGTCCCAATTTTGCCGACTCTTCTGGCGAAAACCATTCAAACGCTCGTCCTCTCCGGCATTCTGGCTGAACAGGAGAAGGCGGTCTTAGATAACCTTCCAAAAAATCTGCGCCGCGAGATCGAACGGGACGGCGAATGGATTTCAATAACAGTTGAACGGTCTTGAAAGCTTAGGGCTTTTCATTTGCGGGTTGAGCGGCGGCCGGAATGTCGCCGCTGTCGGGGATCGTAAGCAGCGGTATTCGCGGTTTTCGGATTCCGCTGGCGGGCCGCAGCACGGGCGGGCCCGATCCTCCGCCGCCAAATTTGAAAGGCGTCAAAGGCTGATTTCGTTTAAGTATCATTCCGCCACGGCCCGCAATCCAAAAATCAGAACCGCCGCGATACACAATAGCTTGAATCGCTTTTCCGGTTACGTTCGGCTGCATCTGCCACGTCTTGCCGCCATCGTTCGTGACGATGATCGTCCCAAGTTCACCCGCGGCAATGACCTGATCACGGCCGGTCGAAACGGCCGAGAACAAATTTGCGCGCGACGGCGATTCGACATCGTTCCAGCTAAGCCCGCCGTCCGAAGTGCGAAGCACTAAACCATTCGCCCCCACAGCCGTCCCGGTTTTTTCATCATAGAAACCAACCGCGTAAATATTTTCATTGACGTTCGTTTTCACCCGCGACCACGTGACCCCGCCGTCCAGGGTCGCAAGTACTAGACCACCGTCGCCGACGATTATTCCCCGCTTTTGGTCAAGAAATTTTATGTCTTCCAGCCAGGCAGTCGTGCTCGAAACAACTTTTTCCCAATAAGCTCCGCCGGTTGTAGTTCTAATAATCGTACCGTTAGAGCCGACCGCGAATCCTAGTTTCTCGTTCAAAAAATAAACGCCGAGCAGATCGTCATCAATTCCCGACACGCCTTTGCCCCAACTTGCGCCGCCGTTTATCGTTCTCAAGACTGTACCGCTGTCACCGACCGCCCAGCCTTTGTCGCCGTTTACAAAATGGACCGCGTTTAGATTTTCGGCCGTCTCCGCGAAAACCGGCAGCCATTGCATTCCGGCGTCATTCGTAATTAGAATTCGTCCGTTTGCACCGACCGCAACACCGTATTCGCTGTCGAAGAAAAAGATATCGTTCACGTCTTCGCGACCGCCGCCGGAAAGACGCTGCCATGAATAACCTCCGTCATCGGTGCGAACGATCAAGCCGTCCTGCCCCACGGCCCAGCCGGTAAATTTGTCGGCGAAGTAGTTTGCGGCCAGTCTCGGGTTTGTACGGACGTTGAACGGAAGCCACGTGTGTCCGCCATCGCCTGTCAGCCATATCAGCCCGTTCGCGTCCGTCATCGAGCCCGATCTTTCGTTTGAAAACGAGACGGAAAGCATATCCGAACGGCTGAACAAGTTTGCTCGCGTCCAGGTTTCCCCGCCGTCTACGCTGCGAACCACGCATCCTCCATAGCCCGCTGCGATAACCGTGTTCGCATCGAGAAACTTCGCACCCGACATCATCGAACTACCGCACGGATTAGAAACTTTCCAATTTTCACCGCCGTCGGTCGAAACGATTACACTGCCGTTTACTCCAGCCGCGGCAACGCGCATTTCGTCAAGGGCAGAAACCTTTAGAATGTGTTGATTGATCGCCGGTTTTGAAACAGACCAGGTCACGCCGCCGTCGGTCGTCTTCACAATGCGTCCGTATGTTCCAACAGCCCAGCCTGTCTTATTTTCCACCCCGGCGAAAGCAACTCCATAGAGATGATCTTTTACCTCGTTTTTTGACTGTCTCCAGGTTTTGCCGCCGTTGTCCGTCGTTAGAATAGTGCCGCGTGTACCGACTATCACGGCGTTCTTTTCTTCGCGAACAAAAACCTCGGATAGCGTAACCTCGACCGGGCTGGATTGCGTTTCCCAGGTAAACCCGCCGTCCGTCGTCCGGAGAATTGCATTGTCCGACCCAACCGCAAAACCGTTTTCCTTGTCTTTGGCAAAATGAATGGAAAGAAGCTGGTTGCCCTGCGGGAGAGGATTCTGCCACGTCCAGCCGTTGATCGACCGCTGAGCGCTGATTGTGCCGAAGAAAATTAACACGGAGACGCAGAGAGACAGAGAAAAATAAAGACGGGTTTCAAACACACCGACAGCCTTAATTCTGCTGTTAGATTTTCCGGGAAGTCTTTTCATCCTCTGCACTTAGATTTCGACCACGCCAAGGCTTACTACCATATCATCCAGCATTTCCGTATCGACCTTGCCCGCGGCGGCAATCTTCCTTGCCGCCTTGTCGGCTATTTCCTGTACTTCATGTCCGGCGTGACCTTTTACCCATTCCCATTCGATCGTGTGTTTGCCTGCGGCTGCGTCCAGCTTTTTCCACCAATCGTGATTCGTCTTTCGTTTCCATGTGCCGCCCATTGTTTCGACGACGTATCGCGAATCCGATAGCAGCCTGACGCGACAAGGCTCCTTTAAATTCTCCAGCCCCAACGTTGCAGCCGCAATTTCCGCCTGCTGATTGGTCGCGTTTCCGAGATAAGATCCGACCGCCTTCCAGTAACCCTGGAAGCCGAGCACAGCTACCGCGGCGGCTCGCGGATTTCCCTTTCCGTTGCCCAGGCTCGAACCGTCGCAGACTATGGTGACGTGTTTCATAGTCTAATCCCCGACCCTAACTTCATAGTCGGTGTACTCCTCAAAAGTATCGTCATGCGATATCACAAAAAGCTGGTCGAGATGAGTAATGCGGCCGATCTGCATAGCGAGATTTTCACGACGCTCGGCGTCCATGTTGGTCGTCGGCTCGTCGAAGAAAGCGATGTGAATATCGGACAGCTGCTTTAACAGTGCAAGTCGTACAGACAACGCGGCGGCCATTTGCTCGCCGCCCGACAGGCTTTGAAACGGCCGGTCGTAACCGCCTTCTTCGAGGATGATGCCGTAATCTTCGGCCCATTTCAACGTAACCTCGGCGTCGCCGCCTATTTCGCGAAACAACTGGTTAGCCTCAAGCGAGACGTGATGGACGTAGTTTCTCGCAACCAGCGGCGCGGCTTCTTTCAAAGTCGAGCGGATAAAGTCCGTCGTTTCCGCAATTTTCTTTAAGCGTTCTCTTTCGCGAAACTCGTCCTGCATCGACGTTCGCACGCTGTATAGACGCTCGATCTCGGTATTTAGTTCCGCCAGCCGTTTTTCAGATGAATCGAGCATTACCGTAGCTTCCACCTGGCGCTTCTGCATTGCCGAAAGCTCGGTGCGCTCCGACAAATGTCGCTCGCGATCATAAGCTTTTTCCGCGGCGTCGGCGTCACGCTTTATCGTAGCCGCCGCTTCGATCAGGCCGGCATGTTCGGTCGTGGCTGTCCTGAACAATTCTTCAAGCTCAGTCACTTGTCCGGCTGCAGCTTCGTTGGCTATAAAGACCCGATAAGCGTTCGCGGTTCGTTCGCGAGTCTGCGAAGCTTCTCCATAAAAAGCGTCCAGGTCTTTATATGTCTCGAGTTTTTCCACCGTGCCGCGTCGTTCGCTTTCAAGCCGCTCGATATTTTTTTCGCTCAGCGAAAGCTGTTCGCGAAACTCAGGCTCGCGATCGACGTCCTTTCTGTGGACAGAGATTTTTGCTTTTGGATTGTCGAGATGTTTTAACTCGGCATCGACGCGGGCAAAATCAGTCCGAAAAGATTCCAAATTTGCTGAGTCTTTTTCGACCTCGTCTTTCTGCGCTTTTACCGTCTTCCCTTCGTTCTGGACCTCTGCAAGTCGCGCTTCAAGCAAGGAGATTTGCGAGACAAAGCGCTCAGCCTCACGTGCAGATTTTAGAGCGTCGCCGATCTTCTCTTTCTCGACAGTGAGTGTCGAAATCTGCGAACGCAGCTCTCCGAACTGGCTTGAAATAAAACCCTCGAGCGTTTCGCCTTCTTTCAAGTTAAGGCATTTCTGCGAAAGTATCGGGCACAGGCCGTTTCGTATCTCTTTTTGAAATCTTTCGTCACGTTCGAGCGCGGCATTTGCCGTTGCCAGATCTCGAACAATTGTAGTTTCGCGTATTTCGAGACTTGCGGCCTCGGCAGCTCCGGCAACTTTCTCTCTTGCGGTTTTAAGGTCGTCAGACGTTTTCCTGTACGCATCGCGAAGAGCGACGATTCGCTGCTCCAGCGAGGCAAGTTGAGCAGCCGCGGCTTCGGCCTTTGCAAGTTCGGCGCGTTTTATCTCGACCTCACGTTCGAGGCGATCCTGATCGGAAGTCAACTTTGAAAGCGACTCGATCTCAGAACGGGCATGTCCTATTCGCTCAAGCTCGCTCAAGAAATGTTTCTGGTCCGCCTGCACGGCGGCAAGCGCCGTCTCGATTCGTCCAAGGTCGTCGCGAAGTTTTTGCCGCTCGCCGCGTTCGCGTTCAATCTCGATCAAACGTCCGGCGGCTGTCTGATAAGCGTCGTAATCGGCCTTGACCTCATTAACCTGCGTCGCGGCCACACGAGAACGTTCAAGGTCCGTCTCGCGTTGCTTCAGAATGATCTCGACCCGGGAAAGCTCGGTACTCCGTCGCTCGGCCTCGGTGCGAAGCTCGATAAGCTTTGCTTCCATCCGGTCAAGCTCGGCAATTCTTGTTTGTTTGTCATCGACTTCCCTGCCGACGATTTTGAGCGCTTCTTTCTCTTCGTTTACACGCGCCGTCAGCAGCTTGACGTCCTCTTCCACCAGATCGATCCGAGTTATTTCGCCCTCGGCACGAGCTATCCGGATGTCGACCGCCGTGACCCGTTGCTCAATATATCGAACGGTTTTCAAAAGTTCGTCGGAGCTGCGGCGGTATTCTTCGACCTTTAGCAGCGAGTCAAATGTTTTCTTGCGTTCCGCGGCGGTGGCGAGGAAGATCGCGGTAAATGTCCCCTGCGGAACTCCGATAGCATGTTTGAAAAGCGATTCAAGATCGGTTCCGGGCTCGATGCCGAGGTGCTGCCACAAAAATCGCGTCACCTCTTCCTTCTTGTCAGCGATCTTTGTCCTCAGCCTTGGGTCGAAAACGTAGTAACCCGTGCCTGTGTCTCTATAAACCGTGTACTCACGCTCGTCCAACCCGCTCTCAAAAGTTACCCGAACGACCGCCTTTTTCTCGCCGCGGCGAACAACATCCTCTTTCTTGTAATCGAGCGTGTCGAAAAGTGTCCACGCAATAGACTCGATTATCGAGGTCTTTCCCGCACCGTTCTCACCCGTGATCGAGGTCGTGCCACGGCCAAATTCGAACGTTGAATCGGCGTGGGATTTGAAATTCTCAAGTTCGACCCTTGAAATATGCATCGATAGCAAGTGCTCCGCGACAAAAAGCCTGAAAATAACCGATACTAGATTTTAGAATAGTCGCGGCGAAAAGCAGAATTAGGGCGGGAAGTTCGATACGTTTTGGTTCCTGGATTTCCTTTGCGATCCTGGCGGCCTTCGCGTGTAAATCTCCGTATATTTCACGCAAAGCCCGCCAGGATCGCAAAGAAGCCCTCAGAACAATCCAGTTTGAGCGAGTTCATTTCTGTTACGTTCGACCACATTGAAGGTTTTTGTGTTATATGTTCTAAATGAAAATAGAGATCGGCGACAGCGTAATTTTGGTGCTTCATTCTCCCCGCGAAAAGCTTCTGGCCCTTGTGCAGGAGCTTTCGCCCGTCGGCATCTTCGCACGCGGCATCGACCTCGGTTATTTCGACGATTGGTGCAGGTCCATCTCGAACAACGAGCAGTATTTGCCGATGAGCGATTATTTCTTTCCGATGTGGCGTGTAGAGCGGATGATTCGTGACGAGGGAACGGAAGAAACGCCCTCGATGGCCAATCTTTTCGAACAACGAACGGGAAGGAGTTTGGTGGAATTCTAGAAACGCGATTCGCCGAATATCTACTGTCTCACGATGACGATCTGCCCGTTGCTAGTAAACAGATTTACCGTCGCCTGCCCGTCGCCAATCTTTGCGATGATTCTTTTGCCAGCCGGAGAGTCAGTCTCGGTCTCAATCTTCATCGGTATCTCGGAATTTATCGTACCGTAACCGTACCAGGCCGAAACCCGGCACGAAGATTCCTGAGGCAGGGCTAGTTTGATCGAACCGTTTTGCGTCTTAAACCCGTAAAGACCGCCCGCAAGAAATTTCCCGTCAAATACGAGCGAGCCTGTTATCGAAAAGGCCTCGATCTGCCGGTGGTCCACCTTTTGCAGCGTAATGGTGCCGTTGTTCGTTTTTGCCTTGAACAATTCACCGACCTGCCCGGGTTTTACCTCGTAGGCGAGAATGTTGCCCGTAGATGTGTCGAGCGAGATCTGCCCGCTTGAATTTTCAACCGTTACGTCGCCTTCGTAGGTAGATGCGGCGATGCCGCCCGAAATGTTTCTGATCGAAACGCCGCCGTCGATATTCTTTATATCGACCTTTCTAATCGAATCGATACGCAGTTCCGTCTCACGTCCCATCATGGAAACGCTGGCTTTTAGCGGAACCTCTATATCGATCCGGTCGCCCGAAATACACTCCGATTCGGGAGTCGAAGAGCGACCCTGAATTTGTCTCGCAATAACGACCCAAACCGGCTTGCCCGACTTCGGATCTTTTTCGTGGACCTTAAAATTAACGCCGCTTCCGTTTTTTACGAAAACCCTTACCTCGTCACGCTGCCAGCCGTTGATCGTCACGCGTGCCTGCAGGATACATGGGATCTTTATGTTTACTGATGAATCGACCGCAATTGCTTTTTCCGTCACGCCGCTCATTCGCGAAACGGGTTCCGGCGTTTCAGGCGGCGTTGGAATTTTTACTTTCGTGGGCCCGTCGGTTTTGGGGGCCTTGACCGGCTTCGGCGGCGTCTGGGCTATCACGCCGGCGGCAGTCACGCCTGCCAAGCACACCAATATTGCCGCTTTTTTTAGTTGTAAAACTTTATTTCCCATCTACCTTAACGGCGCCCTATTTAAGGGCTGCCATAAGCTCTTCGCGCTCTACGACCGAGTTCAACAGGTCGATCTTGTTCTGATACGAAGAGTAAAGTACCTGCCTGGCTGCCTGATTCTTCGGATTCTTGCGGACCACGTCTTTCATTTTCTTGATCGAATCGTTCACCACCGCCAGATCGCGTTCGAACGACATCCGTGCGGAGGGATCCATTATCATATCTTTCCGCCCATCGACATTCTCTTTCAAACCAGCTATGGTCCGAATGTAGCTTTCTTCACCCGGCAGATATGTGTCAACCGCGTATTCCGCCTTCGGCCGCTCGACCGCAGGTCTGTAATCGGCGTTTGCGACAAGCTTTCGTAATTTCTCCGGCGAATGGTTCGTTTCTTTCACCTGAATCGGCGTCCTCGCGTCGAGAGCTGGCACATCCTGATTGCCATCGACAACGCGTGCCATATCCGGCTGTCCCTGATTTGCCGAATATTGCACTACTGAATTTATCACGGGAGAATTTGCTGCAACATCAACTTCGCCGCTTACCGGGGGCTTAATGCTCCAAACCGCCGCAAACAATCCGGCTACGACCAAAACACTCGCCGCGACGGCGATCGAAGGATTTGCAAACAGTGCAAAAACGGCTCCGCGGGCCTTGTCCCAGAACGATTCCCGGCTTTTTTCTTCCGCTATGGCGACGGTTATGCTGTTCCAAAGACGCTGCGTCGGGACCAGCGAGTTCATTTCGCGATCGAGCATGGCGAAAACCTGGGCATTTTCCTCTTCGGCTTCGGCAATCAAAAGGGCGCATTTGTCACAAGCCGCCGCGTGATCGGTCACTTTGAACGATAGCTCCGGCGCGGTTTCACCGTCCAGAAAGGCCTGTATAATGCCTGGTTCAAAACACTTATCGTTCATAAAATATCACTCCCGATCTTGCCGTAAAACCTCATAAATTCCGCCCGCGCCCGTGCCACAAAAGTTCCAATGCTGGCTTCATTCAACGAAAGGCTTTCGGCGATCTCCCGGTATGACAGGCCCTGTTGCTTCAGCACAAGGCAGCTTCGTAGAGGTTCCTTGATCTTGCTCAACGCCCGGTTTATTTCGCTCACACCGGCCTGCTGTTCGTAGTCGCTTTCGACCGAAAAAACCTGCGTTTCCGCTGTTTCTTTGACGTAATTTTCGTCCCTTGTGTTCGCCCTGATATTGCCGCGAATAGTATTCTTTGCCAGATTCAAAGCAACACGTATCAACCACGGCCGAAGCATTTCGGCGTCCTTGATCGAATCGATGTGCTTATAAAGTCGAATAAACACTTCCTGCGTGACGTCTTCGGCCAGTCCGCAGTCGTGCACGACCGATCTGGCCGCGCGAAAGACAGTCCTATGGTGAAGCGTAAATGCCTCATCAAACTCGATTCTCTCTGTCGCGGCAGCGGTCGCTGTTTGTTCGGACATTATGTCCACAAAGATTTCCGTAGAATCGCTCATTTTCAGCATCGAT
>CADEEU010000042.1 GCA_902826385.1 uncultured Acidobacteriota bacterium
GCATCGAACCGACGATCAAACCTATTCCTTACGAGGCGCCGTCGACCACGCCCTTCTCTGACGACACTGAGAATAAATCGTACGACAAAGAGTACGTCGGCAGATTTCACCGCACGCTCGTCACGGTGGACAGCATCCTGAACGAATTCCGCGGCCGCTTCCTCGGCAAATCGACGCCGGTGCATATGTTCTGGCACAGCTTTGACCTGGCATTGACGCGCTTTTCCGGTAAACGCGTCCCGCCGCGCGAAGGCGCCGGGCTGGTCGAACGCGAAGCCTATTCGCACGAGGTCGTTAGCTTCGGCTTCTGGTTCGGCGATGATAAAGAAGGCAGTGTTCCCGCTCCGGCATTCTATTCCTACACCGCACCCAACCCACAAGGATTGGACGACGAACAACTGCAGCCCGAAGCGGCATTCTGGACGCCCGACGGCGGTATGGCTCTTCTGATGTATGACGCAGCTCGCACATCAGCCGATCCGAGAACGTCGGCTCTCGATTTTCTCGAATCGGCCTACCAAGCCGGAGCAAAACGTGCGGGCTGGGACCTAAACGAGTTCTCGACTCGAGATTAAGCGTCGTGTCATGGAAGACTTCACCACTTTCAGCCTGTGGATGTTTGTCGTTGCGGGCGTCTTAGCCTTCGTGCTTTGCTTCGTGCGGTATCAGCTCTTAAGGAGGATGCTTCCTGTGCAAATCTTGATTTGTGTCCTTTTCTTTTACAAGATTGGCGACCATCAATCTGACGTCAACCTTTCCATTCCTGGAACTCCGGCCGTTGGCTCTGTTCTGTTGGCAATGATTTTCTTCTTAGGGATGCCCATACTTGGCGGCCTAGTTGGTTTTAGAACGCAGCCAACCCGCGATCGTCAGCACTAGGAAATCCGAGGGGTTTTTGATGGATAGACTGCTCTTCGTTCTTACATTGATAGCAACGCTGGGTTCGGGTTTGATCGCCGGTGCGTTCTTCATCTTTTCGGTCGCGGTGATGCGTGCTTTCGGTCGCCTACCTGCGAACGAGGGCATGACGGCAATGCAGGTGACTAATGTCGTGATAATCAATCCGATATTTCTCAGCGTATTTATGGGAACGGCGTTGGTCGCGGCGGCGGTTGCCGTGCTCGGCTTGATGCGTTTTTCGGAGGCGGGAGCAAAGTTCCTCATCGCCGGTGCCTTGCTTTACATCGTAGGTTGTTTTGTAGTGACTATGGCCTTGAACGTTCCGCTGAACAACGCTCTCGCCGCAGCCGATCCCGCGAGCGTAGCCGGACAGGAAGTATGGAAAAACTATCTAAAAACCTGGACTTTATGGAACCACGTCCGCACCGTCGCTTCGCTGGCGGCGACGGCGAGTTTCATTGTAGGGATCTGGCTATCGCGTTAAAGCCTCTTTGTAAACCGCACCGTTCTTCATCACAAAGATCGTATTTTCCATCGGCCTGATGTTTTTCAGCGGATCGCCGCTGACGGCCACGAGATCGGCGATCTTGCCGTTTTCGATCGAGCCTAGTGTCGAGTCCAAGCCGAGCAGTTTCGCGGCGCTGAATGTTCCTGCGATGATCGCATCCATCTCACGCATTCCGCCCCAATCGACCATCAGGAAAAATTCGCGGCCGTTGGTGCCGTGCGGGATAACGCCGGAATCGGTGCCGAGCGCGATGGGAACTTTATTCTTCATCGCGATCTTGATCGCATTCCGCATCGCGGCCGCCGCGGACAAGGCTTTCGTTTTGCGATTACCCTTCAGAAAACCGCTTTGCGCTAATCTCTCGACCGCTTCGCCGGCCATCAGCGTCGGCACGAGATACGTTCCTTTCTGCGCCATCAGCTTCGCGCCTTCCTCGTCCAGGAACGAACCGTGCTCAATGCTCGAAACGCCCGCACGCGTTGCTATTTTAATGCCTTCGGTTCCGTGTGCGTGGGCGGCGACTTTGCGATTGAGTTTTGTCGCCTCATCGACCATCGCTTTTAGCTCTTCGTATGTGTATTGCGTCGTGCCGACGGTCGCCATGCCTTCGCTCAGCACACCGGCGGTCGCGCAGGTCTTGATCCATTCGGCGCCGTATTTGACCTGGTAACGCACCGAGGCACGTACCTCTTCCGGACCGTTCGCGATGCCGTCTTTGATGTTGCCGTCGAACATCCCGGGCTTGTATCCATTCTCGTCGCAATGTCCGCCGGTAATGCCGAGGCTGTGACCGGCGGCAATAATTCGCGGTCCGGCGACAAAACCGTCGTTTATCGCCTTACGAAGAGCAAAGTCGTCAAATCCTCCCGCACCGACATTGCGAATAGTCGTAAAACCAGCCATCAAGGTCTTTCGCGCGTTCTCAACCGACAGTATCGCTCCGAACGAATCGTAATCGTGCACTGCCGCATTCACACCATCCGGATCGCCCAGCACGCGGCCGATAATGTGCGTGTGCAAATCGAAAAAGCCCGGCATCAGCGTCGCGCCGCCCAGATCGATCGTCCTTGCTCCGGCCGGGATCGTAATGCTCGCAAGCGTCCCGACGGCCATGATCTTGTCATCACTGACGACAACCACGCCGTTGCGAATCGGCGGTCCGCCACGCCCATCGATGATCTGCGCGGCCTTTATAACAACAATGCCCTTACCCATATTCTCGCCCGGAGCCCCGAGAGACTGAGCCGTTGCGGACGACGACAGAAAGCAAAAAATAATCAGCGAAAGAACCGAATTCTTCATAAGCTTTGGTTGGTTTCAGAATTTTTCATTGTACATTGTAAATTGTAAATTGGTTTCGAGAGAAGCCGATAGTCACGAAACCAATTAACAGTCAACCATTTACAATTTCGAATCGTAGAAAAATGATAGACCTCCGCAGCGACACCGTCACCAAACCAACCCCTGAAATGCGCGCGGCAATGGCCGCCGCCGAAGTGGGCGATGACGTGTATGGCGAAGACCCGACGGTCAACCGCCTGCAGGACCGCGCCGCCGAGTTATTCGAAAAAGAAGCCGCGTTGTTCGTAGCGAGCGGCACGATGGGTAATCAGATTGCAGTTAAGGTGCACACGCGTCCCGGGCAGGAAGTAATAATCGAAGAGCGTTCGCATATCTACAATTACGAGCTCGGAATGGCCGCCGTGCTTTCTGGTGTGACGTTTCGGACGGTCAACAGCGGCGACGGCTCCGGTCATCTTGCATGGCACGAGATCGCAGGCGCTTTCCGCCCGAAAGGCTCCGATCATTCGGCGGAAACGGGCCTGATCTGTCTGGAAAATACCCACAATTTTGGCGGCGGCAGCGTTATGACCGCGGCACACTGTGAGGAAATCTGCGGAAACGCACGCGATCTCGGCGTTTCTATACATCTTGACGGTGCGCGCATTTTTAACGCGGCCGTCGCCGCCGAAACGCCGGTGGCCGACCTCGCCCGGTATTGCGATTCGGTCCAGTGCTGCCTTTCGAAGGGATTGGGTGCCCCGGTTGGCTCGTTGCTCGTGGGGAGCCGCGAGTTTATAGAAGAGGCTCTGTTTTGGCGAAAACGCATGGGTGGCGGAATGCGTCAGGCCGGAGTAATCGCGGCCGCCGGGTTGCTCGCTCTTGAGGAATCGCCAAAACGACTGTACGAAGACCACGCGAACGCTCGCCGTCTCGCCTTCGGGTTGGCGGAACTTTCGGGCATCTCGATCGATGCGGAAAAGGTCGTTACGAACATAGTTATCTTCGATGTTTCCGGCACCGGGCGAAGCGGGCCGAAGCTTTGTTGTGAACTGAAAGAGCAAGGAGTCCTCGCGAGCGGCTTTGGCAATTCGGTCCGAATGGTCACACACCGCGACGTGTCTTCCGGCAATATTGCGTCTGCGATAAGTGCTTTGAAACGCATTTTAGACTAGACTCTATATAAATTTTGCGGTTTCTCGTGTTTCACGCTCCTAACCCAAACAATCCAATGAAAACACGAGACATTGATGAATATTGAATCACTAAGAGAGTTTTGTCTTTCGTTTCCTCACGTTACGGAAGACATCAAATGGGGAAAAGACCTCTGCTTTTCGGTTGGCGGCAAGATGTTTTGTGCCTCGGGAATGGACAAGGCCGAAGGCCAGATTTCGTTCAAATGTACGCCCGAGAAATTTGCCGAGCTTACCGAACGCGAAGGAATAATTCCGGCTCCATACGTCGCCCGCTATCACTGGATCTCGGTTGAAGACCCAAAAGCACTCGACGAGGAAGAGTTCGAGGATTTGATATCGAAATCGTACCTGCTCGTCTTTGAGAATTTGCCGTTAAAGGATCGAAAGAGCCTCCGTAAATCATGATAATCGCCATCGACGGGCCATCCGGTGCCGGTAAATCCACCCTCGGCAAAATGCTCGCGAAAAAATTGGACCTTCTTTATCTGGACACGGGTGCGATGTATCGCGCCGTTGCTTTGAGGGTTGTTCGGCAGAAGATCGATCTGAAAAATAACGAACAGGTTGCCGGAGCGGCTGAGGCAGCAAGGATCGAGCTGACCGGCGAACCGGACTCTCTTCAAATAGTTCTCGACGGCAGCGACGTTTCTGCGGAAATTCGCACGCTCGACATTGCCCAGGCAGCCTCGATCGTATCGACGAACTCCAACGTCCGGCGTGTGATGGTCGACCACCAGAGGCAGATAGGACAAAGCGCCGCCAAAGGCTGCGTCCTCGAAGGCCGCGACATCGGCAGCGTCGTCTTCCCAAACGCCGATATAAAATTTTTTCTCACCGCCAAACCCGAAGCCCGCGCCCGACGCCGTTTCGAAGAAGACAAAGCCAAAGGCCGCATCTCTACCTACGAACAAACCCTCGCCGAAATCAACGAACGCGACGAACGCGACGTCTCCCGCGAAGATTCGCCTTTAACAATTGCCGATGACGCCGTCGTGATCGATACAAGCGAACTGGACCTTTCGGAAGTCTTTGCACAAATGCTATCGGCCGTTCGCGTCGCGAAGGGCGAGCGGCCTGACAGCGGAGACGAACCGAACGTTCATAGGGTTCTTTTTGTAATCTGAGGCAGGTCAGGTAAATGTCCTTAGCAATTCGCTCAGAACGCGTTTTTCCGCACAAATTGTACCTTGCGTAAAATATTTTCCCCCAGATGGGACAAACGTGATATAATTTTCGTCGCTCCGGCCAGCATCCGGGCTTGCTCTTTGAAAATTTTCTTTGGTTCGCAAGATTAAAATGGCCGCGTCCCGATTTGGAGGTGCCCGTTTTCGGGTTTTTTTTCCAAATTCGGCGGGACAAGAGGCAGATATCGCAGCAACCCTAATAATTGCAAAGGTTTGCATGTACCGCTAAAGCGCGGAAAGAGGCGGGACAAAGTGAGTCAGGCCGGCCCGAATGGAAAGACGATTTGTAAAGGCGGGCCGTGTAAAGACAACCACTGCAATAAGTTGCACGACGCAGTCCAAACCCGAAAGCAGTAATTTCTGTCCCACTTTGGGGACGTTGGTTTACGGATTTACCTGAACGAGCCGCGGCCCTGCCAGTTACCGCGAAATCGGTTGACTATGCGGCACAGAGTGGCTAACATTAGCGCTTGCTCTTATGCTCCCGTAGCTCAGCTGGATAGAGCAACAGCCTTCTAAGCTGTGGGTCGCACGTTCAAGTCGTGCCGGGGGCGAAAAGTTTGAAATTTCAATCTCGATATGAGATTGGTATGGCGGCTATAGTTCAGCGGTTAGAGCGCCTGATTGTGGTTCAGGATGTCGTGGGTTCGAATCCCACTAGCCGCCCCATTACCAAACTTTCTGGTCGGCCAGCCCCAAGCGCCTTCGGTTTTTTTCTCGGACAACCCCAGCCGAAGTAATCCTATGAGCCCATTGAAGTTCGCTTTAATTCTGATTTTTGCACTGCCGGTACTCTCGTTAGGACAACGTGAGAAAGGTAGCGTTCCGGGTGAAGTGCTTGTTAAATTCCGCACCGGCACGACGTTGGAAGCGGCCCGACGTGTCAATGCCAGAAACGGCGGCGTGCTCCTTGAACGGTTCGCGGATCTAAACTGGCAGCGGGTCAAACTGCCCGCCGGAAAGGGCGTCAATGCAGCCATCGAGGAATACCTGGAATCGGAACAGGTCGAATCGGTGCAGCCTAACTTCTATTACAAGCTGCTGGCGACGCCGAATGATGCGAGCTACGGCAGCCTTTGGGGAATGGCAAAGATCTCGGCCCCGCAAGCGTGGGACCTGCACACCGGAAGCCAGGCGGTTGTGATCGCAAACATCGACACGGGTATCAAATACACGCACGAAGATCTGGCCGCAAACATGTGGACCAACTCCGGCGAGATAAGTAATAACGGGCTCGACGACGACAACAATGGGTTTGTGGACGATTTCTACGGTTACGACTTTTTCTTTAACGACCCAAACCCGTTGGACGAAAACGGCCACGGCACGCATACAGCCGGAACCTTGGGAGCAGTCGGGAATAATTCGATCGGCGTGGTCGGCGTGAACTGGAACGTCAAGATAATGGCGATCAAGATCTACGACAATGACGGTATCGGTACGACCTCGGCAATGTTGATAAATGCCTATAACTACATCCGCATTATGAAGAACCGCGGCGTCAATATTCGAGTTACGAACAACTCGTACGGCGGCTGCGATGAAGCATGCGGCTACGACCAGGCTACCAAGGATGCGATAGACGCGCTGGGCAACGCGGGAGTTTTGCAGGTCTTTGCCGCCGGAAACGATGGAATGAACATCGACGTCACGCCGGCCTATCCTGCCGCCTATAATAGTCCGTGGATAGTTTCGGTCGCGAATTCGACTTCTTCAGACACTCGGAACGGATCGTCGAATTTCGGTGTAGCGAACGTCGATCTGGCGGCCCCGGGAACTTCGATCTTAAGCACGGTAATGTCGGGAGCCAACTATGGCACACTTTCTGGAACGTCGATGGCGGCTCCGCACGTAGCT
This sequence comes from uncultured Acidobacteriota bacterium, assembly GCA_902826385.1. Classification (GTDB taxonomy): domain Bacteria; phylum Acidobacteriota; class Blastocatellia; order Pyrinomonadales; family Pyrinomonadaceae; genus OLB17. The sequence continues at coordinate 6,927 of CADEEU010000042.1, forward strand.
GGAGCCGCGGCGTTGCTGGCGGCCCAAAATCCGAGCCTTTCTACGGCTTCATGGAAAGCCACGCTGTTGAACTCGGTCGATCCTCTTGCGAACTGGAGCGGCATTGTTAAATCCGGCGGAAGGCTAAATGCAGCCCAGGCCCTTCAAAATCAAACGGTTTGCAGCTTCAATATGCCGACATCGCCGATCACGGTGCCTACTAAAGGCGGCTACTTTACCGTAAACGTCACTGCCGCATCAAATTGCGACTACCAGGTAAAAAGCAATGCAAACTGGATACGGCTTTCGGGCGGCGACTCGCTGTCCGGCAATGGCACGGTTACCTTCCGTGCCAACCTTAATCCGACAATATCGCGGTCAGCAACCGTAAATATCGCCGGAACACTGATAACGGTAAACCAGTCTCGCAACTGAATTTTATAAAAGCGCGGCGGTTTTCCAACTTTACTATTATTACGAGCGTCTAACGCTCCGTCACAGCGATAAATGTTAGGAAACGAGGCTTTCCCCCTGGCTTTCGCTTATTGAAAGGAAATTCTTGCAATTTCCGCTCGGGGCATAGTATATTTTAAGTTCTTAGCCCCTTGCGCGACGATTGCGTAGGCCTACGGACAGATTAAAACCAAAGGAAAATAAAATGAGAAGTTCTTTAGCCACATTCGGCAAAACAGCGTTGATGGCTGTGTTCGTTACTATCCTGGCATTACCTTCGTTTGCGCAGATCAAGCTCAGGGACGCATTCGACTTTGACGGCGATGATCGGGCCGATTTTGTAATTTTCCGGCCTTCCAACAACAACTGGTACTTTTTGAGAAGCAACGGTTCAATCAGGCAACAGGAATTCGGCGTCGCCAACGAGGACTGGATGGTCCCGGGGGACTTTGACGGTGACGGATTAGGCGATATCGCGGTCTGGCGCGAGACAACGGGCCTTTGGTACCGCATCAATAGTGCGACGACTACTTTTACGATCCACGGTTGGGGCCAGGCCGGCGATGAACCCATTGCGCGTGACTATGATGGCGACGGCAGAACAGATATGGCGGTCGTTCGCCGTTCCGGTGGAATCATGACTTGGTGGCTGTTTTACAGTTCGACAAACGGCTATGAATCAAGACAGTTCGGCGTATCGACCGATTTTACGGCGCCGGGCGACTACAATGGCGACGGAAAATTCGACCTTGCGGTTCAACGGCCGGGAGCCAGCCCGACTGCGGCGGCGACCTTCTTCATCCAGACGACTACCACCTTCGAGTTCTTTAATTTCGGTCAAAGTAACGACCTGGTAGTACCTGGTGACTGGGACGGAGACGGCCGGACCGATGTCGCTGTTGTCCGCGAAGGTTCGACCCCGACTTCTAACCTTACGTGGTTTGTTCGCCAAAGTTCGAATGGCCAGATGCTTCAACAGATCTGGGGCGTTACAGGAACGGATTTGAACGCTCAGAACGACTACACCGGCGACGGTAAGACAGATTATGCGATCTGGCGTAACTCGGATGGCCGTTTCTATGTTTATAATCCTGTTAACGGCGGAATCAATGTAGTAAATTGGGGAGCCCCGAATGACTTCCCGGTCGCGAGCTACGACACACACTGATCTCGATCTGAGAACACGATCCAGGCCGATGACCTTTAGTCGTCGGCCTTTTCGTTTATTTAGCCTATCTGCAATAATTCCATTGACGACATGGAGCAGCTTTCTCAAACGATACGCGAAATTTTTCGGAATAAGAGGATTGCGATAGCAGGCGACCTTGTTGCAGACCAGTTTCTGAAAGGAACCATCGCCCGAGTGTCCCGTGAAGCTCCGGTCTTCATCCTGCGTCATGACGAGACAGATACTCGCCCGGGAGCCGCGGCAAATGCTGCTGCTAACATCGCAACGCTCGGAGCGACACCGATGCTTGTCGGGCTTCGTGGCAATGATGAAAACGGCGGATTGTTGCTTAAGGCATTACAAAATTCGGGTGTCGATTGCAGTGGAATCGTAACCGATCCGACGCGTAAAACCACGACGAAAGTTCGGGTTCTGGCCGGACAGCATTACGCAGCTCGGCAGCAGGTCATTCGCATCGATTATGAAACCGCGGCCGATGTGACCAAGGAGATTCGCGACCAAACGTTGTCTCGCTTTGAAAAAGCCGCTGATTCGGCCGACGTAATTGTAATCTCGGATTACAATTACGGTGTTGCGGATGCCGCACTTTTCGATCTGGCGCGGAACATGTCGAAAAAACGCTCGGTTCCGCTCTTGATCGATTCGCGTTTCAAGCTTGCGGAATTTCGAGGTGCAACGAGTGCGACGCCCAACCAGGACGAGGTCGAACAACTTGTCGAAGGTGGTTTTTCGCCCGCCAAGTGTGCGGAACTGCGTCGCAGACTGGAGGTAGAGTCATTGTTGGTCACCTGCGGTAACAATGGCATGCTGCTTTTCGAAGGCGACAAAGAGCCTGTCAGCATTCCCGCCGTTGGTCCGGTCCAACCGGTCGACGTGACGGGTGCCGGTGACACGGTTATCGCAGCCTACGCTCTGGGTTTGGCTTCAGGCCTTAACTATCGACAGGCGGCGGAGGTCGCAAATCACGCCGGCGGAATTGTCGTAATGAAAAAAGGTACGGCGACGGTGTCGCAATCCGAGCTTCTTGAGTCAATAAAAACCTACACCAGTCCATCCATTTTGGAATCTACCGCATAGCCGATGTCTGCCGATAAGAAGATCACATTAAATCGCACCGAACTCATCGAAGAGGTCGCGGAACAACGTGAAAAAGACCGGAAAATCGTGCTTACTAACGGTTGTTTCGACCTTTTCCATGTCGGGCATGTTCGGTATCTGGAAGGTGCAAAGGCTCTCGGCGGATTTCTTGTCGTTGGCATAAATTCCGACCGCCAGGTACTGGCTTTAAAAGGCAAAGGGCGTCCATATATGCCTGAGGATGAGCGTGCGGAACTCGTCGCCGCGTTGCGCTGCGTCGATGCTGTGACGATATTCGACGAGCCAACGGTTGAGGAATTGATTAAAACTATCCGGCCCGATTTTCATGCAAAGGGTACTGACTACACGACCGACACCGTACCGGAACGCGAGATCGTGCGGGCATATGGCGGTCAGGTAGCCATCGTCGGAGACGCGAAAGACCATTCATCGACTGAGTTGATCGCCGTTGTCTCGAAAACGAAGAAGTAGATGTTCGAATCGAAGAACAAGACCGACCTGATAATCGAGGTTTGGGAGAAACTCGATTGTGAGAGTATCGGTTCGAAGGAACTGATCGAGATCGAGCGGGCCGTTCTTGAAAGATTCGGAAAGGCAGCGGTCGATTCGCCGATGACGATCGCACGGCTGCTTGCCGACGAAGGCGCGGTACTGCGGCACGCGGAGATCATGCGGCTTTACGTAGAACGAGCCTCGGATCGCCCTTACGAACCTGCATTCAGAAATATTCTTAACATCGCGAATCTACCTCAGGCCGCTGTTTCTCTGAGAAATTTGGAAAATCTTCGGCGAAAATATGTATCGGACAAAGATAAGGAAGGCCTGCGTCTCGTCCGCGAAAAAGGTCAACAGGGACGCTCCGAGGCCCTCAAAATGGCGGCTGATGTGAAGCTCGACGAATCCGACAGGTTGAAATACGCCGAGATTGCCGAATGGCTGACGCTGTGGATGCATTCGCCTGAGATGTTTGAAAGCTGGATCGACATCAGGCTGTCCTCTACGGATTTTCGGCAAAAATTCCCGGACGCGGTAGCGGGATAAAGGTTTATGAGACGTTTCTTTTCTCCACCCGAGCAAATTTCTGAGGGCGGCGTAACGCTTAGCCCCGAAGAAACTCGGCATCTTCGCGATGTGCTCCGGCTTCGAGTGGGTGACGAGGCCTCGGTCTTTGATGGGTTGGGGCAAGAATATCTTTGCTCGATCGACGAGGTCTCAAAAAATGCCGCCGTTCTGAAAATCCTGCACCCGATTAAGCCCGCGTCACCGGAATCACCGCTTGAAATAACCATTGCCGCAGCAATTCTGCCTGGCGAAAAATATGAGATCACTGTTCAGAAATCGGTCGAGCTGGGTGTGCAAAAACTTCAACCGCTTTATACAAAACGCTGCGAGGTCAAACCCGGCGGCAGCTCGCGTAGGCTTGAACGATGGCAAAAGATCGCAATGGAATCGGCGAAGCAATCGGGCCGGGCGAGGTCGATGGAGATCTCTGTACCCATTGGTCTAGAAGCGTTCATCGCTTCCGCCAATCCTGATAATGACGGGTCGCTTGTCTTTTTTAGCGAACGCGACGGAGCAGATTTTTCGGCGATCAAGCCGGCTGAAAAAATGACCGCCGTATTCGGCCCAAAAGGCGGCTGGGATGATGCGGAACTGGCTGCAGCCAAAGCCGCCGGCTTCACTATCGTCACCTTGGGCGGCCGGATAATGCGGGCCGAAACCGCCGCTATCGCGATGACCGCGATACTGCAGCACCGTTTTGGCGACCTTTGTTAACCAAAACTATCAACTGGCCATTGACCAACTATCAACTAATAAAAGAGTTTGTTTTTCATTAGTTGATAGTTAGCCAGTGAATAGTTGACAGTTAGATTTCAGTGGTCTTGGGCCGCGGGCGGTAGTAGGCGTCGCCGCGTTGCTTGAGTTTTGCTTTCTCGCCAAGAGTTTGGACAACAGAATCGAGCAGGTCCCTGTTCTCGATCTTAAAACTCGTCAGTCCTCGGACGTCGGCGTCCGGGTCGTTGAACTGGACCATCAGGTAGCGGCGTTTCTCTTTTATAAAGCCGCCCAGAATGCCCGCGCCCGGAACCGGAATCGCTCCAACGATGTTACCGGTATTCGACGTAACCGACCGTGATTGCGGCGAAACTACACTAAGCGACTTATACGGAATACCGAACCGTTCTTTCTGGTCCTTGCCTAGAAAGACTATCCGCTCATTCTCATCGTCGAATTTCAGCGTGCCCTCCTCTTTCTGGCTAAATCCGAACAGGCCGCCCTCGTACTTAGCCTCAAACGACGACGGCGCCGGTTTCGCTTTTACGGCGGGAGCCGCTTCCTTATCTATCGGCCGCGGCTGTGCAAGGGCCGCAAAACCAAAAGAAAGCACACAAATTGCGATTAAACCTAACTTTTTCATGATATTTCTCAAATTGTCCGAGTGTTCGACAGGACAAAAATATAGACGCTTGCCAGCGAGAATTGGTTGTCACTTTGCCGTCGTTAATTCGTGGACCTCGACATACCGTGCGAGCCTTTCATTTGCAAGGGCCACATATTCCTTCGATATTTCAGAACCGATCCATTTACGGCCCAGAAGCTCAGCCACCTTTGCCGTCGTACCGCTGCCCATGAAGCAATCGTAAACGAGATCGCCTTCATTCGTCCACGTTTTTATTTGGTCTTCGACGAGCTGTTCAGGGAAAATGGCCGGATGCTCGAACGCGATCTTGTCTTTAGATGAAGAAGTGCCAACGTTGTAAAAGAAGATATTGTTGACTTTCCGTTCCTTCGGTGCGATGTGATCATGGGCCAGATCGTTACGGCCGACCTTTGTTATCCGAAACGACTTAAAGGCCTTTTCCTGCTTTATCTGCTGCGTCAACGGGCTGAACGTTTTTGGCTGGCCCTTGGAAAAGCAAAACATATACTCGAAACACTGCCGATATCGTTTGCCGCAGTCGCTTGGGATCGGGTTGTTCTTGGCGTAGATCATCGTGTCGTGCACGCGAAATCCGGCGGCCTTAAACGCGAAGGCGTGCTTGAAGCTCGAAAGCGTTTCGTCGCCGTTTACCGTACGGTCACCGACCACCCAAATCACGACACCGCCTGGTTTTGTTTTAGCGAACAGGCCAGCCGATATGTCCTCTACCGGAAAGTGATAGCCGTTGTAATCGCGTAAGTCGTCGTAAGGCGGACTGGTTATCGTCATATCGACGAAATCATCCGGCATCCGCTTGAACGTTTCCAGGCAGCTTTCGGTGTAGATAATTCCGGTTTCGATCATGCGAGGATTTCTTAGACGCGCAGGTCGCCGAATGTTTGTTTCCAGTTCAACGCGTTCGCCATCACCGCCAACCGCTGGCGATCAATATCGGAGCAGTCCGCGTCGATCTGTTCGATCATCGTCTTGGCCAACGGTACGGCTAGTGCACCCGCGTTGGCCAGCAAGTTCGGAAAATAACGAAGCTGCACTGAACCATCGCTACTGCGGTGAAATTTGGCGATCTCTTTTTGCTCCATTGTCAAAACGAACTGTCCGGCGGGAACGACGCGCTTAGGGATTTCCTGCACCGGTTTCCCGGCAGCATCCATTGTTCCCAGGAGCAAGATTCCGACGAGGGATTTCTTTTCATCCACCAGATCGCGTCGAAGCTCACCCAACGCCGGCATCGACGGCGTTCGCGGGTTGTAGTTCATGTATTCCGGGTTGACCAGCCGAGAATCGCAAATAATCCCAACGACCGTTTCGCCATCGGTCGGCATCGCGACAAATCGCCCAAAACCGTAATCGTCCGCCGCCGGCACTCCCTCGCCATCGCGGGCTTCGAGCACGCGCGCGATGTACGCTATGTGCGAATTCGAACTTACGATCTTTGCTATCTTTTTCGACATTAGACAATCCTGCGTGAATTTTTTCATGAATCGCGCTTTGTTGCAATCACAGCGCTGATTACTTCGCAGCAGACTTTGGCTTTATATCGCTGTAGCCATCGACCTGAAAGCGCCAGCGGCCGTCCGTTTCCTTTACCGCAACAACGACGAATTTTCCCTGGCCGCTGCTTATTTCCTTGCCGTCTTTGAATCTGCGAAGCGTGTAAATTCCAACGTCGTAACCGATGTTCTTATCAACGGTGCGTTGAACTATATCGAACGAGATCGTCATCGTTTGCCCGTTACTCTTTACGTAGTCGAAAAATCCTTGAAAGCTTGCACGGATCTTTTCGCGTCCCGTCATTACCTCGTCATCCGGCACCAGATAGGCGGCGTTCTGCGTATAAAGGTTTGCGACCAGATCGACATTCAACGTTCGGTACGCCTCGCTGAACTGACGATAAATTTCATCGACGGACTTGTTCGGAGTAACTCCAGAACGCAGCTTTAGGTCATCGGTTTGAGCGAAGATAACTGCCGAAAACGACAGAGTCAGTATTACGACAAAAGCGGCTTTTTTCATAACAAACTCCAGAGCTCAGATGTCCCATTTATCGAGGAAACGCTGTAGGTGCCCGTTTTGTTCCTTCGCGGCTTCGTTTTCAAGAAACTCACGAAAGTCGTCCTGCTCCATTGCGTAATCTTCTTCGGAAAGCTTACCGGAAAAATTAATGACCCGCAGCCAGACAAGATATGTATTGAGCGTATCGATCTGGTTGTATTCGACGATCTCCTTCAACTTTCCGTCCAGCCAAAGATCTACCACCTGCATGCCATCGACATCGAGCTTTCCCGGAAAACCGCAAAGCCGCGCCAGGGCGTTGAGCGTCGGCTTCATCGAATTGGGCGAAAGCAGCTTTATTATGTCCAGGTGAGCTTCGCTGGTCTTGGCGAAATAATCGCGACCCTCCCACGGTTTGTCGGGCCGTTCGCTGAATTTCTTTGCCCGCACGTCGTTCACCATGCCGCGCTGTATCAGCACCTGCAGGTCCGAATCGATCGAGTTGAACCCGACAAGCTGCGGGCTTCGCTCACCGACCATGTATAGAAACCGCTCGATGATCTCGCGTTCGTCGGATCGAGGTTCCTGCACCGGAAGTTTCGGCAGCGAGTGGAGGCCGAATTCGATATGCCGAACACCTTCGCGATACACGACGCGCCGCGACAAAAACGCGATCGACACTACGCGAGAGAAAAGATATTTTACAAACGGCCGCGGGCAATCGTCTTCATGATACCCCTTCGTTTCGCGCCATATCCTCTCCATCGCCTGAAGCTCTGTCGTCTCCGGCGGTAAATCAAAAAGCCGGATCGCACCCGCGGCGTCCGGCACCCATTCAAGATCGAAAAACAATGTGGGCTCGTGGATCTCGCTTTTCAGCATCTGCCGAAGAGTTTATCACAGCGAAAAACGACGTGGAAAAGGGCTGCTTACATCAGCGAACTCGGCTGGTCCGGCGCTTTAAGAAATCCATTAGAACGAACTGCGTCAAATTGTTTGGGTTGGCAAAATACGCCTTGCCGCGGGTCATGGCGGTCATTTGTTTGACGAACTCGACCAAATAATAATCGCTCGCCAGCATAAACGTGTTTATCATCACTCCCGATTTGCGGCAGGCCTGTACCTCTTTGAAAGTTTCGGCCATAACGAACGGGTCGTTGCCCATCGAGTTTTTGTAGAGCA